>JAUMVL010000264.1 GCA_030530185.1 Clostridia bacterium
AAGACCAGCCCGGGAGGGCTGGCCTTTTCGGTTTCAGGCGGTGACGGTCGCGGTGGTGACGATCTTGGTGCCGCTGCCCTTGCTGTTCCCGGCGTAGAACGTCATCACGGCGTAGTACGACTCGCCGGAGACTCCGGGGTAGGTCACATAACTGTTATAGGTGTACCGGTTTGTGACGAGCATGTTGGCGTAGCTGGAAGACGTGTAGATCTTCATCAGCCGGCCGGCCGCGGTGTAAAGCTCGATCCGTGTGGTGCCGAGAAGGGTCATGGGCCCCGTGGCGGTGATGCCGAAGCACAAGCTGATGCTGCCGCCGCCGTTTTTATAGATGTAGGCGGTCTTGCTGGCGATGTAGTTGCTGGCCTGCGGCTCGATCACCGAGGGGGCGGCGGCAAAAGCAAAGCTTCCGAGAAACAGCGCGCAGACCATCAGCAGCGCCAGCGCGCGAAACGCTTTCCTTCGCATGGGTTTATTCTCCTATTGAATCCAGAATGACAGTCAGCTCCCCGCGGGAAGCTGCGCCGGAAATAAAGCCCTCTAAATGGCCGATCGACCAGACCGCGCAGTAAGCATCCTTGTTCGTCAGGATGTAAAAATCGATCCCGTCATGTGTGTAAACATCGGGGGAAGCCTCGTCTTTTTCGTAGAGAGGCGAATAGGGAGCGTCGCGGTGGAGCCGGTACTGAACGATCAGATAGGTGGATGCCTCCTCGCTTTCCATCAGACAGGTAAATTCGGTATAACCGGGATTCTCAGCCACGGTCGTGTCAAATTCTGTGTACCTGTCGGGAATATAAGTCGGGAGACGGGCCGTTGCCACCTCGCGTTCCTGCAGTAAATTCTGCAGCTTCTGTAGTTGTTCAGCTACCTGCTCATCCGGCCAGCTCTCGTGGGCTGCGATACGGTCGGCCGCAAGGCCGAAGGTTTCCGAAGTCCATCTTGCAATGGCGCCCCATAAATTAAGCCCCAACGCCTGTGCGGTGACGGAGCCGATAAAAATTACAACAAAAACAGCGGCAGCGATGGAAGTGATCCTTCGGAATCTTTTCGGTTTTCGGGTTCGGCGCGGGGATTGACTGCGTTTGAAGGGGTCGTCCGGGGATGAGGACGTGTTCTGAGCCAGGGGTTCGTCTGTTTCGTAAAGGGATCGACCGCCGCGGGCCAGCGGCTCGTAGTTTTTGTGAAACGAAGCGAGCGCCGCGTCCGCGTCAGGAATGTGGCTGTTGGGACTGTCTTTCTCTCGTCTGGCCACCACCTCCATGATGTGAAGTATCGTGTCCATGTCGGCGTCGCTTGAATCGGCCGTCAGCGAATCCCGGTACAGGATATCCTGCAGAGACTCGGTAGACATACCGTCAAAGGCCGTGCCGTACATGGATTCATTTTCAGAGCTGTCGGGCATCCCGAAAACCCCCTTCACATCAATATGTGTAAAAAACGCTTGTTGGGGACAAAAAAATTTATATTTCGTCCAAAAAATTCTTAATTTTCTTTCTCGCGCGCTGGACGCGCTTCTTGCACGCCTCGACGGAAAGGCCGAATTCCTCCGCAACCTCCAGCATGGAGCATTGGTCGCGCGCCACGCGCATGAACAGCTCAAAGTCGTCGTTGAGGCAATTCTGGCATAAAGAAAGCAGGTCAATATACCCTGCTTCAGATGCGGAGACGGTTGTCTGACGCCGGCTGCCGGTTCGTAGGGAAAGAAGGAGAAGATTCATTTGTGACTGCGATTTTCGGATGGCAAAGATGGAATATTTCAGCGTCTTTACCAGCCAGCCTCGCGGGTTGGGCGAGGAGAGAAGCGCTTCGGGCTTGCAGCAGGCGATCACGAAGGCGTCCTGCACCGCTTCCTCCGCAAGCGCGCTGTTTTTGAGCGCGGCCGCGGCGTAGGCGTAAAGGCTGTCGTGCATTTCCCGGAACAGGTTGTCGATCTGTGTGTTTTGGTCATCCGTTGTAGACATCGCTTTTTTCCCGCTCCCTTCCGCTGTCGATAGGCCCGCGGACGGCGGGGACTCACCGGCTTTCCGTAAATTCGTCGAGACACACGCGTATCAGCCGCTCCATGGCGGCGATAACGTGCTCCGGCTGATCTTTGAGCATGGCGTTGATATTCTGGAGACGGGACCGGGGAGCGCTGTCAAAAAGGAGAAAGTCCGCGCTGATCTTCAATGCTTCCGCGAGATTTCGCAGAACGGGCAGGCTCATGCCCTTCTTGCCGCGCTCGATGTTTGCGTAAAAGGAGGTGCTGATGCCCGCCTGCTCGGCAAGCTCGTCCTGTGTGAGATTGTTCGCCTCGCGGTATTTGCGCAGATTGGCTCCGACAAGAGCCGTAACTTCCT
>JAUMVL010000265.1 GCA_030530185.1 Clostridia bacterium
CCGGAAACGATGGAGCTTTCTCGCGAAGGCAAAAGCTATTCATTCGACACGCTGACCGAGCTGCACGCGCGGATGCCCGATGCGCAGCTGTTTTTTCTGATGGGCAGCGACATGCTTCGATCCTTCTCGTCTTGGTACAACCCGCAGGGCATCAGCAAGCTTGCGACGCTCGTCTGCACGGAGCGCGCCGGGCAAAGCGGCGGTGAAATGGATGCTGCGCTTGCATTGAACAATCGGTTCGGCACGCATGTCATTTTGTTGGACAGCGTTTCGGATCTATCGAGCACGGAGGTGCGCAAGCGGATTCAAGCAGCGCTTCCGATCCATGCGCTCGTTCCGCCTGCCGTTGCGCATGAGATTTATTATTCGGGATTGTATCAGACGGAAGAAATTCAAAAGCAGTATGCCATTCTGAAAAAGGCTTTGACCGAAAAAAGAATGCACCATACGGCAGGCGTTGTCGAAACGGCATTGCTTCTTGCCGCGCAGAACCATGTCGACGGTAAAAAAGCATTTACTGCAGCACTGCTGCATGATTGCGCCAAATATCTGCCGGACAGCGAACTTTTACGACGTTCGACGGACCCGACGCCGATCCTTCCCGTACTGCATTCCGAGATCGGCGCGCAGCTTGCAAATGAGCTGTACGGTGTCGAGGATCCGGAGATCCTTCGTGCAATCCGCCTGCACACGACCGGAGACGCCCGTATGACGAAGCTTGACAAGGTTGTTTACCTTGCAGATATGATTGAGCCCTCACGCGATTATCCGGGCGTACAAGCACTTCGGGATGAGCCCGACCTCGATCGGGCCGTGCAAATGGCATTGCAACGCAGCTTAGCGCATATTCGCGAGCGTGGATTTGACGTCCACCCCGCTACCTTACGAGCGATTCAAGATTTAGGAGGTACCATATGACGGAACGGTTCGGAGAAACAGAAATTAAGAAACTTTGTGAAATCCTTTACGACAAGAAAGCCGAGGATATCGTCGCCATCCATGTCGGCGACCGTACGATCGTCGCAGACTGGTTTCTGATTGCAAGCGGACGCAGTGTGCCGCATGTCAAGGCGCTTTGCGATGAGCTGGAGGATCAGGCAGCACAGTTCGGCCTGCTTGCGAAGCGAAAGGAAGGCTACGATCAGGGACGCTGGATCGTCCTCGATTTCGGTTTTGCCCTTGTACATTTGTTCCACCCCGAGGAGCGCGCCTATTACAACATGGAGCGTCTCTGGGACGAGGACGGCAGTGTGATCCGCTACACAAAGGAAGAAGTATAATCGGAGGGATTGGAAATGGATAACGCAAAACTGGCAAAGTATATCGATCATACCCTGCTTAAGGCTGACGCAACCGAAGAAGCAATTCGAAAGGTCTGCAAAGAAGCCAAACACTACCATACTGCGAGCGTATGTGTCAACACATCGCGCATTCCCCTCGTCGCTGCCGAGCTGAAAGGTACCGACATCAAAGCGTGCTGCGTCGTCGGATTCCCCCTCGGCGCTATGCTGCCTGCCGCAAAGGCCGCCGAAGCTGCTTTTGCGATCGAAGTCGGCGCACAGGAAGTCGATATGGTGATCAATATCGGTAAGGCCAAGGACGGCGACTGGGATTATGTGCAAAAGGACATTGAAGCGGTCGCTGCCGTCTGCAAAGGCAAGGCGCTTTTGAAGGTCATCCTCGAAACGTGTCTTTTGACCGACGATGAAAAAGTTCGGGCCTGCCTTGCCGCCAAGGCCGCCGGTGCGGACTTTGTCAAAACAAGTACCGGGTTTTCCACAGGCGGCGCTACGGTCGAAGATGTCCGGCTGATGCGCCAAACCGTCGGCCCCGAGATGGGCGTCAAAGCGAGCGGCGGAGTTCGTACGCGGGAAGCTGCCGAAGCAATGATCGCGGCAGGTGCAACGCGCATCGGCGCAAGTTCATCGAAGGCAATTTTAGAGGGCTGAAATCCGTATGGGCAATCGTGACATTGCGCTGACGCAGGAGCTGATTAATTTTATCGCAAGCAGTCCGGTTTCGTATCTCGTGATTCAGAATGCGATACAGAAACTCGAATCCGAAGGATATCGGCGGTTTAATCTGCAAAACGGTACGCTCAAAAGCGGTGGGAAGTACTATTTGACCCGCAACGGCTCCTCCCTGCTTGCCTTCCGTCTGCCTGTCGCCCGTCCGAACGGGTTCATGGTAACGGCATCGCACAGCGATTCCCCTCTGTTCAAGCTGAAAACGCATTATACGGTCAAAGCATGCGATCGTTACTGCAAGCTCGACACCGAGTCCTACGGCGGCGGCATTTTTTCGAGCTGGTTTGATCG
>JAUMVL010000024.1 GCA_030530185.1 Clostridia bacterium
AGGCGCCTTCCGTCCCGAGCAGAACGCGAACGCTCGTTCCCTCCTCCGCTTCCGTATGCCAAGCCGGCAGCAGCGCAAGAAGCAGCGTCAGCGCCAGCAGCCATGCAATATGCTTTTTCATGGGCAACCTCCCTGTGGTCATGTCCGAACCAATCGGATCGGTTCCTTTTATTCATACCATATTTTGCAGGCGTTTTCCAGTCCCGCAAAACATTCTTCCGAAAAATATTACAACAATGTTGCAAATGCGCCCGGAAATTCCCAAAAAACGGCAGTTTTACGCCTCCGGACGGAAGGACGCCATCACCGCCTCGGCTGCGTGCCAGCCGTCTACCGCCGCGCTGACGATGCCGCCTGCATACCCTGCGCCCTCTCCGACCGGGTACAGGTTTTTGCACGATATCGACTGGCGATCCGCTCCGCGCAGGATCCGCAGCGGCGAGGACGTGCGGCTCTCCACTGCCGTCAGCACTGCGTCCGGCAGATCGTATCCCTTCAATTGTCGGCCAAAGCTTTTTAATCCGTCCGCAACCCCCGCCGCGACGAACTCCGGCAAACAGTCCCAAAGGTTTGCGCCGACGGGCATCGGACGGTACGTCGGATGCACGGCTCCGAACCGTGTCGTTTTGCGGTGATCGAGATAGTCGCCGATCGTACAGGCGGGAGCGTTCCCGCCGCCGAGCCGATGCGCGTCGGCCTCGAGCCGTTCCTGAAACCGCAATCCGTCGAGCGGATGCGTGCCGAAATCCTCCGGGCCGACCTGCACCACGACGGCTGCATTGGCGTTCTCGCCGTCTCGCGCAAAATCGCTCATGCCGTTGACAACGATCTGTTTCTCTCCGCTTGCGCTTGCAACGACGCGTCCGCCGGGACACATGCAGAACGTATAGACGCCGCGTGAGCCGCTTTTTCCGGTCAGCCGGTATTCGGCTGCTCCGAGCCGCGGATGCTGCCAAAAATCGCCGTACTGGCTCCGGTTGATCAACTCCTGCGGATGCTCCGCACGTACGCCGACCGCAAAGGCCTTGGGCGCCATCGCAACGCCCGCATCGAACAGCATCCGGTACGTGTCGCGCGCACCCTGTCCGATTGCAAGAATCAAGGCCGCGCACGGGATCGTTTCGCGTCGCCCGCCGTGCTCCGTCTCGATCGATTTCAGACTGCCGTCCTCGGTGCGAATGTCGCAAAGTCTTGTAGAAAAGCGCACCTCGCCGCCCAAGCGTTCGATCTCGCACCGCATCGCTTTAACGACGGTACGCAGCCGGTCGGTTCCAATGTGCGGTTTGGCAAGATATGCGATCTCCTCGGGCGCACCGCATCGAATCAGCTGCGCGGCAACAGCGTCGATCTTGGAATCCTTGATGCGCGTGGTGAGCTTGCCGTCGGAAAACGTGCCTGCACCGCCCTCTCCGAATGCCACGTTACTCTCGGGGTTCAGCGTCCCGCCGTTCCAATAGACCTCGACATCGCGCACGCGCTCGTCAATCGGCTTGCCGCGCTCAATGACCAGGGGGCGATAGCCGTATTTGGCCAGCTGCCAGGCGGCAAACAAACCGCCCGGGCCGAGTCCGACAACGATCAGCCTTCCCTCCGGCCGTTCGGTACCAAACACCGGCTCTTCGTCCGGCATTGAAAGAACCGGTTCCGCGTCCAGTTTTCGATCGGCAAGCAGCCGTTTGGTCAAACGCCTGTCGGCAGTCACTTCGGCGTGCACCACAAAGCAGATATCCTGCTTTTTGCGCGCATCGAGTGCTTGCCGTACAATCCTCAGTTTCAGTTTCTCCTCCTGCGGAATACCCCACTTTTTCCGGCAGGATGAAACGAACGCCTCATCAGAGGCGTCAAGCTCGCAGCGAATGTTTCGAATCAAAACGGTTTGTTCCATGATACTCCCTTTGCAAACAAGTTCAAAAACGGGCGGTGTGTGCCGCCCGTTTCAATTACTCTTCCGTTGCCGGTTCCTCCGGCTTCTCGACCAAGGTGATCGAGACGTTCTGCTCCGTCAACTCGATTGCAAGATCTCCCGCCCGCGGATCAATCGTCATAACGATCGGCAACGTATGCGTGCCTGCGCCGCATCCGGTCAGATCGACCGTCAGCGTCACATAGGCGCTGGAGAAGGTATCGAGCTTTCGCAGCGTTCCCGTAGCGACAATGTTCGCTTCCGTCGGGAACTCTTCGCCGCGCTCCATTCGATCGGACAAGCCCCGATACGTGATCGGAACCGCGTATTCGCTCGAATCAACCGTTTCAAAGACGGACAGCGTAACCGCCACGGCGCCGCTGTCGCCGCTGCCGAGCGAAATGCCGTCCGGCAGAACGAGCTTGGTTGTGATCTCCGTGCCGTTCATATCGGGCAGTGCCGTGATCGGCTGCGTTTTCAGCGTCGTCAACGCCAGAAGCGCTTCGCGGGCTCCGTACACGGTTGCCGTCCGGCGGGAAAGCGTCGCGCTGTAATCATAGCGATCGGGAACCTCCACGTCCGCTTCGACGGGCACCTCGCGGTAGGCGCGGATTACGATCGGAACCTCAAGCGTGTAGGACTCGCCGTTGTCGTGGTAGATGTTTTCCAGCCCGACATTGCTGCTGTTATAGAACTGAACCGGATAGACTCCGCTGTATTCGCCGGCGAGCGTTTCGGGATCGCTGATCGGGAATGCGGACAAATCAACCGTGACCATTCCCTTGGCAATCTGATCGACGAGCGATTTCATACCGGATACCGAGATCGTCAGGCGCTCTGGCACGCTGACCTGGAATCCGGCCGGCAGGCTTCCCTCGTACTCGATGCTGACCGGCAGCATGCTGCGCGTTGAAATCCTTGCCACCTCTACATTGACGGTGCCGAATTCCACCGCCGTGATCGTGCCATAGCCATTCTGCAGGGTTGTCGAGACCGTCAGCGGAAAGACCTTGCTGTCCTCGTCCTCTGCAAGGTTGATCGCCCGACTCGACAGGTCGACGTTGCAGCTGATGCGGGAGCTGTCGAGCTCGCTGTGCTTACCGATCTGGCAAAGGACGGTGACATCCGTCGTGCCGAGTTCGCGGGAGACGAGCATCAGTCCCTTTTCGGTCAGCGTCTCTTCACCGGTTGTCGTGATCTCGACGTCGCGGACCACCTTCGTATATTCGGGATTTTCAATCGTCAATACATACGCCCACAGCAGGAATGCGAACAGCAGGGCGACGATCTTCATCGGGACATTCTTGGTAAACAAATCCTTAAAGAAGGTTCCGACCGCGGTCAGAAAGCGTTTTTTATTCGACATGGTGACCGCCCTCCTTTCCCTTGCGCTCGGTTCGCTGACGGCTCCACGAAAACGCTCCCGCATTGTGCAGCAGCAGCCGCTCGAGCGTCGCGCTGAGCGCCTTTTCGTCGAGGTACCGGATCAGCTTGCCCTCCTGCGCAATCGAGATCGCGCCGGTCTCCTCGGACACAACGAGTACAATACAGTCCGAAGCCGCCGAGCAGCCGATTGCCGCGCGGTGACGGGTTCCGAGTTCGCGCGCAACCTTGGGATCGTCCGAAAGCGGCAGCAGGCAAGCCGCCGCGATGATCGTTGCATCCCGCACAACGACTGCGCCGTCGTGCAGCGGTGTCTTGGGTTCAAAGATGTTTTCAATCAGCGCGCCGGACAGGATCGCGTCGAGCCGCGTTCCGGTCGCCGCAATGTCCTCCAATCCGGTCTTTTGTTCGAAGACGATCAGCGCGCCGACGCGCCGCTTCGACAGCCGCAGAATCGTGCGCTGCAGATCCTGCACCATCGCCTGCCGTTCGATGTCGGCGGAGACGATTTTCAGACCGATCCGTTTCGTTCCGCTGCCGAGCCGTTCCAGCACGCGCCGCAGTTCCGGGGTGAACAGGATGAACAGAATCACGAAAATCGTACCGCTCGACAACACCCCGTCGAGCACCCAGGTGATCGTGTTCAGACCGAGGATACGTCCGAGAATTGACAGAATGAACAGGATCCCGACGCCCTTCAAAACCTCATAGGCGCGGGTTCCTTTTGTATAGTTCAGCAGCTTATAGACCAAAAAGGCGATAATCACCACGTCAAAGATGATGCTCGCCAGGCCGCTCGGCTGCCGAAATACATTGAATATGGTTCGCAGAATGTCACGATAGTCCGTCATTCTCTGATAGCCTCACACTTCTGTTTTGCGTTGCAAACACACATAATAGTATAACATGGATGCAACAAAGTTGTCACGGAATTATGAATTATTTTGGGATAATTTATGAATTTCTCCCGTCCGATTCATTCCTCCTCTGGCCTGGGGCGATACAGTACAAATTTGCGTCCGATGCACTGAATCACGTCCGCTTCGGTCGCCGCCGCAAGCTGCTCTGCAGCCTCCTTTGCGGAAAGCTCGCTCGTTTCGAGCACCGTCAGTTTGATCAGCTCCCGCTTTTTGAGCGCACCGTCTACCGCCTCGATCAACGGCCCGGTGATGTTCTCCTTTCCAATTTGAAAAATAGCCGGCAGCGTGTTTGCCTGTTTGCGAAATTGTGCGCGTTCTTTTCCGGTCATATGTTTGCTCCTTACTCCGTAAAATCAAAGTCCCATTCGCCGAGAACAATCGTATCGCCGTCCTTGGCACCCATCTCCCGAAGCGCCGCAATAATGCCTGTCTTGATCAACAGCTGCTGGAAGCGGCGCATCGAAGCCTCATCGTCCGGATCGGTTGTATCGAGCAGGCGGTCGACATCCCCGCCCTCGACGACAAACGAGCCGTCATCCTCACGATGGATCGTAAAGCCCTGCTCATATCCGCCCGAAAGATCAAGTTCCGCCTCGTCATACACGCGAATCGGCGGCAGCGTGTCCAATAGCTGCACAATCCGGTTGAGCATTGCATCGAAGCCCTGCGCCGTCGCCGCCGATACTGCGAACACCGGAATGCCCTCGGGCTCAAGCGCCGCGCGGATGCGTTCCAAATTTTCGGCAGCATCCGGCAGATCCATCTTGTTGCAGCAGACGATCTGCGGCAGCGCCGCAAGCGCATCGGAAAATCCGGCCAGCTCGGCATTGATCTTGTGATAGTCCTCGAGCGGATCCCGAAGCTCGCTTCCCGAAGCATCCAGCACATGCACAAGGATGCGCGTACGCTCGATATGCCGCAAAAAGTCGTGGCCGAGGCCCGCGCCCTCCGCCGCGCCCTCAATCAGACCCGGAATATCCGCGAGCACGAACGAGCGGCCGCGCCGCTCGGCGACGCCGAGGTTCGGCGTCAGCGTTGTGAAATGATAGGCCGCAATCTTCGGCTTTGCGCTCGTCAGCACCGACAGGATCGTGCTTTTGCCGACCGATGGGAATCCGATGATGCCGACATCGGCAATCGTTTTGAGTTCGAGTTCGACCTGCCGCTCCTCGGTCTTTTGGCCGTTTTGCGCAAACCGCGGGGATTGGTGCGTCGGCGTTGCGAACCGCGCATTGCCTTTGCCGCCGCGCCCGCCGCGCAGCACAATTTTCTCCTTGCCGGGCTCGCTCATGTCCGCAAGGATCGCGCCGGTCTCGATGTCGCGCACAATGGTCCCGACGGGGACACGGATATACAGGTCGCTTCCGTCCTTTCCGGACTGCAGCTCTGCCCGGCCGGCTTCGCCGTTCTCCGCGCGAAAGTGGACCGCGCGCTTGAACGCAAGCAGCGTGGTATCCTGCGGATCGGCTACGAAGATGACGCTGCCGCCCTTGCCGCCGTCGCCGCCCGACGGGCCGCCCTTGGGTACGTACTTCTCACGATGAAACGCCGCGCAGCCGTCGCCGCCGTTTCCCGCCTTGATATAGATTTTTGCTTTATCAATAAACTGCATGGTTGCCTCCAAAGAGGTGTCTGTATTTCAAAAAAGGAAGGGAAAGCCCGCGCCTTGATCGGCGATCGAACTTCTTTCTCCGTTCTTATCGTGCGTTTTTCGAATAATAATCGCACAAACCCGACAGTGTGCATTTGTCGCACTTCGGCCGCTGTGCCGAGCAGACCTGTCGACCGTGGTAGATCAGCCAATGGTGCGCCGCGGACCAGTCCTTGCGCGGAATGTTCTCCATGAGCTGCTGTTCGGTATGCTCCACGTCCTTCGCTTCGGCAAGCCCGATCCGGTTCGTGACGCGAAACACATGCGTGTCCACGGCGATCGCCGGGATCCCGAATGCATTGGAAAGCACGACGTTCGCCGTCTTGCGTCCAACGCCCGGCAGTGCCGTCAGTTCCTCCATCGTCTGCGGCACCTCGCCGTTGTATCGCTCGCAAAGGATGCGGCTCATCGCCAGGATGTTCTGCCCCTTGGCGCGGAAGAATCCACAGCTGTGGATGTACGGTTCAAGCGTCTCATAGTCGATTGCCGCGAAGTCCGCCGCCGTGCTGTATTTCTGATAGAGCACGTCCGTTACCTTGTTCACCTGCTTGTCCGTGCACTGTGCGGACAGCATCGTTGCAACGAGCAGCTCAAACGGCGTTCGAAAATGCAGCGCGGGCTTCGCTTCGGGATATGCCTCGGAAAGCAGATGCAGAGCCTCCGCCCGCTGCGTCGATTCCAGCATCATAGGCGCACCGCCTCGATCGCATAGGTTGCCGCTATCGCCCCGTCCGCACAGGCCGTCACGACCTGACGCAGCGGCGTATTGCGGATATCGCCCGCCGCAAAGACGCCCTTCACGCTCGTTTCCATGCGCTCGTTCGTCTCGA
Organism: Clostridia bacterium; assembly: GCA_030530185.1. GTDB lineage: Bacteria > Bacillota > Clostridia > Christensenellales > CAG-138 > UBA3792. The sequence continues at coordinate 6,688 of JAUMVL010000024.1, forward strand.
TGGAGCCGTTGGACGCCAGCGTCAATTGATCTTTGACCAGATCCGTTTTCGGAACAATGCCGACCGCAACAAACGCACCGTCGGTGACAAGATCGCTCACTTCGCCGGTTTTAACGTTCTTCAGCCGAATGGCCGTCAGTTTGTCCTCGCCGAGGAACGCCTCCGGAACGCTGTTCCAGACAAATTCGATGTTCTCGGTTTTGCGCGCCGCATTTGCCAGCACTGCGCTTGCACGCAATTCGTCCCTGCGGTGCACAACGTACACCTTGCTGCATAGCTTGGACAGATACAGTGCGTCGGAGATGGCCGTATCGCCGCCGCCGATGACCGTCGCAATCTTGCCGCGGAAGAACGCTCCGTCGCAGGTTGCGCAATACGAAACGCCGTGCGTCGTGAGCTCACGCTCTCCGGGAACGCCGAGGGAACGCGGAGATGCGCCCATGCACAGAATAACGGCCTTTGCCTCGAACGTTTCGCCTGTTGCAAGCGTGATTTCCTTTTTGTCATCGGTCAGGGAAAGGGCTGTAACGCCTGCGTACTCCGGTGCGACGCCGGCCTTTCCTGCATGCTCCTCGAACCGCGCGGCCAGCGCGTAGCCGTCAGGTCCGTCCGAAATGCCGGGATAGTTTTCGATGCAATGCGTTTTTACGATCTGTCCGCCGGGAAACAGTTCCTCAAGCAGACGCACGGATACGCCGCCGCGCGCCGCGTAGAGCGCCGCAGTAAGCCCCGCGGGGCCGCCGCCGATGATTGCGATGTCTGTCATAATAAAGCCTCCTTGGGTCTAATTTCTTTAAAAAGCCAAAGCGTATCACGTTGTCGGAATCAGCCACAGCAGCGGATCGACGCGGTAGAAGAATCCGCCGAGCACGGACTCATACAGGTATTTTTCCAACGGCGCAACGACCGTGAGCACGACCGGCGTCAGCAAGAAAACGATGTAAAGCAGCAGCACGCCGTGCAAAAAGCCGATTCCGCACGAGAACGCCGCATCGTACCGGCTCATGACGGGCAAGCCTTCCATCGAAAAATCCACCACGCGCAGGATCCATCCGAGCACAAGCCGAATCACGATAAACAGCACAAGCAGCGATACAATATTGATGACTACATCGACGATCGTCTGGTTGAAATAATCGCCGAGCGTAACGATTCCCTTTTTCGCGTAAGCGGCATGACGGATGTTCTTGCGTACCGCGTCGCCCATTGGAATCGGCATATTTGCGTTGTCAATCAGCTGATCGAGCTCCTGCTCCGACAGATTCGATGCAAGCTCGTGCACCCGCTCGACACTCGTCGCGCTGACGTACTCATAGCCTTCGAAATAGTACAGCATGCCCTTATACAGCGTATCGGAGCCCTTGATGATCCCCGCCACCGACGGGATCAGCAGCAGCGCAAGGAAGAACGAAACGAGCGTTACGCCGAAGTTGATCGCGGCGTAAATCGTGCCGCGGTAGTACCCCGCAAGCACGCACAGCCCGAGGAGAATCAGAATCGCCAGATCGACCATGGGAAGCCCTCCTTTCGTTTACTCAACGGTCGTGCGGTATACCGCCGTGTCCGTCATCAGCAGGAATGCACCCTCATACGGAATCGCGCCGGTCGGCGTGTCCTCAAATTCGAGCGAAAGCGCCTGTTTTCCCGCATAGGAATACTGTTCGAACGTCTCGGTTGTGACAACGTTGACGTAGTTGTTCTGCAAGAATGCCGCGACGATCGGCGCCGACATAAACTGCTGCAGCACCGTCGCCCATGCCTCGTCCGACTGTGATACCGTCAGCAGCCGGTAGATGTGCGTCTGTTCACCCGCCTGGGTGATCGGCATCAGGATAAAATACGCGCTCGCGCCGTCCGCCGCTTCAACGCAGTCCACGACACGGCTGCCGTAGATGCTGACGCGCGCCCGTTCGGATGAAAAACCGTCCTCGGTGCGATCGTAGCGCAGAATGTCCTGTGTCCCCACAAGGTAGAGGCAGTTGCCGGTCAGAATCGCGTTCTCGATCGTCTGATTGTACAGCGATGCGGAGTAGAAAATCATCGCGCCGTTGCTGTCGCAGTTATAGACTCGGACGATGGATTCTTCGGAAAACTGGTTGACGTCAAGCGTGGATACCCACAGATATTCGACCGTGTTCGACGCCTGCAAAAAGCCGAACGCGACAACCTCGCCGCCCGTGATCGCGACCGTCGCGGTGACCTCCGGCGTCTCGGTCAACGCATTCATGATCGAAATACGCATGTCGCCGTACTGGTTCCGATACAGCAGCGCCGCATGTCGCCTGCCTGCGCGCGCGGACAAAATCTCGGCTCCGTCGTTCATAACAAACTCGTTCTGCACGCCGTTCGGGCCGACGATCTGACCGGAGCTGCCCACAAAGACGACCGTCGCCGCCGAGGACATATCGTATCCGTCCGCCGTGACACGCACCTCCGCAAGCGAAACGCGGTTCGTTTTGCTGGGATCGATCGACACGTAATACTGCGGCGTCTCGTAAAACAGCATCCCATCGTTGACGCGATAGCTCTGTCCGGGATCGATGTCGGTACGCTCGTATCGTAAAGCGACTTCACGATTTCCGTACACCATATAGACCAGGACAAAAATGCCTGCCGCAAGGATACCGAGCGCAACACCGATAAACGTAAGGCGCGAAACGGTCGTTTGACCGATCTGCACCGTTACGCTGGCGCTCTTACGGATATAGGCTTTGAGTTTTTCCCAAAAATCTCTCAAGTTTGTTTGTCCTTTTCCGGTCCTCCCGCCAAGGGGATGCTCCGTTCAGCCGACGCGCGGTACGCGCACCTTCAGCGCATGTTCCATGATTCGGAACGTAACGGGCGTGCCGTACATACGCTCCCCGTCGACCTCCATTCGCGATACGGGCGAACATTCAAACGTGCAGCTCTTTTCCTTGCGGTACGTCACATAGCGCTTCGAGCCGAGATGTTTGCCCTTCATAAACTTCGGCAGCACCGACAGCACGCCGTACAGATCGACATCGTGGATGATGCAGATATCGAGCAGGCCATCCGACGGATCGGCATTCGGCGTGACCTCCATGCCTCCGCCGAAAAAGCGTCCGTTGCCCGCCGCGATCAGCAGCACATTCTTTTCCATTGTGCCGTCCTCGAATGTAATCGTCGAGCGGCGCAGCTTCATGTCGAACAGCGCTTTCAAAAGAGCGCGCAGATATGCCATGCTGCCGTTCTTGTACTTGGGCTTGTATGCTTCGGCATAGTCGAGCACGTCCACGTCAAACCCGATGCCCGCAACGTTGAAAAACATCTGATCATTCGCCACGCCAACGTCGATTGCGCGATCCTCGCCGTGCAGCAAAACATCGACGGCCGCCTCCGGGTCGGTAGGGATATGCAGCGTTTTGGCAAAGTCATTTCCGGTGCCGCACGGAATCAGGCCGAACGTGACCTCCGTGTTTGCAAGTGCCAGTGCGGTTTCGCGCATCGTTCCGTCTCCACCGACCGACACAATCGTATGAAACCCTTCCGAAACGGCTTTTTTCGCAAGCTCGGTCGCGTGGCCGGGATATTCGGTCGTATAAACCGCGGCTTCAACGCCGGCTTTTTGCAGCAGCGCAGCCACTACCTGTCCGGAGGTTTTTGCCTCTCCGCTCTTGGCCGTCGGATTGCAGATCAGACAAATTCGTTCCATAGCTTCCCCACCGTATAGTCATACTTACTATATACTACCATAGAAACAAAGGTCGGTCAAGTTTTTCGCGCGGGCAGAACTGCCGCGACAAGGGGTCTTTTTGTCCCGCCGTACCGATATTTTCGCATCAAATTGAAAAATAATTGCAACATTCGTTTGAAATAAAGGAAAAGTTCTTGCAAACAAAAAAATGATATGTTAGACTAATTCGATACTGGCGTAGTATGCAACGTGATGCAATAAATAAGGAGAAGTAAAATGGCACAGTTTGAGATGTTGGAAGGCAAAAAGGCAAAGCTGACGATCGAAGTCGCAGCGGACGTTTTTGAAAAAGCGGTTCAAGAGGCGTATCATAAGACTGCGAGCCGTTACAATGTTCCGGGGTTCCGCAAGGGCAAAGCACCCCGTCGAATCATTGAAGCAGCTTACGGCGAAGGCGTGTTCTACGAGGATGCGTTCGACGCGGTTTGGGGCGACGCGTACGATGCGGCGGTCGAGGAGCACAAGCTCATTCCCGTCGATCGTCCCGCATTGGATATCAACAAGATCGGCAAGGACGGCGTCGAGTTCATCGCGATCGTCCAGCTGCAGCCCGATGTGACGCTTGGTGAATACAAGGGGCTGCCGGTTCCGAAGTCGAACACGGAAGTCACCGACGAGGAAGTCGATAAGGCGCTTGCCGATGAGCAGGAGAAGCAGGCTCGTTTTACGGACGTCGATCGTCCTGCCGAAAACGGCGACCGGCTGCTGCTCGACTACAGCGGCAGCGTAGACGGCGAGAAGTTCGAAGGCGGCACGGCCGAGGATCAGACGCTCGTGCTCGGTTCGAACATGTTCATTCCGGGATTTGAAGAACAGCTGATCGGAATCAAAGCCGGCGAGCAGAAGGACATCACCGTAACGTTCCCCGCCGAGTACCATGCGGAAAACCTTGCCGGCAAGGAAGCGGTGTTTGCCTGCAATGTGAAGGCGGTTCAGGTCAAGGAACTGCCTGAAATCGACGATGATTTCATCGCGGATATTTCCGAATTTGACACCGTCGCCGAATGGAAAGCCGACAAAAAGGAAAAAATGATCGCAGAGAAGCAGCGTGCGGCATCCGTCGCCCGCGAGAACGCAGCCTTAAAGGGTGCCTGCGACAATGCGACCGTCGAGATTCCCGCCGTTATGATCGACCGTCAGGTGGACTACATGGTGCAGGATCTGGAATACCGGCTCTCCGGCAGCGGCCTCGATATGAACACCTATTGCCAGTACCTGGGCACGACGGTGGACGAAATGCGCAAAAACTTCCGTGAAGAAGCCGAAGCGCGCGTAAAAATGCAGTTGGTCGTCGATGCCGTCATCAAGGCCGAGGGCCTGTCCGCTTCCGACGAGGATCTCGAAGCGGAGATTGAAAAGTACGCCGAGGACAACGGCATGGTTGCAGAGGACTTCAAGGCGCGTCTGAACGACAGCGACCGCGACTACCTCCGCGAGCGTGCGACCGTGGACAAGGCGGTCAAGCTGATTTCCGATTCCGCGGTGGAAACCGAAGAATCCGCATCGGAGGAGGCATAACCGCATACGCTTTACCGCGTATGACTTTCTGAAAAAGGAGGGTATCCGTTATGAACCTGATACCTATGGTGGTCGAACAATCCGGCCACGGCGAGCGGTCGTATGACATCTATTCCCGCTTGCTGAAGGATCGCATCATCTTCCTGGGCGGCCCGATCGACGACGATGTGGCAAACCTCGTCATCGCACAGCTGTTGTTTTTGGAAGCGGAGGATCCCGATAAGGATATTTTCCTGTACATCAACAGCCCCGGCGGCTCCGTCTCCGCGGGTCTGGCGATCTATGACACGATGCAGTATCTGAAGTGCGAGTGTCAAACCATCTGCGTCGGTCTTGCGGCAAGCATGGGGGCCTTCCTGCTGGCTGCGGGCGCCAAAGGCAAGCGCCGCGCGCTTTCCAATGCAGAGATCATGATTCACCAGCCGAGCGGCGGTGCGCAGGGTCAGGCGACCGAGATCCGCATTCATGCGGAGCAGATCTTAAAGATCCGGGATCGTCTCAACAAGATCCTGTCCGATCGGACGGGACAGCCGCTTTCCGTGATCGAAGCCGACACCGAGCGGGACAACTTCATGGATGCGGAACAGGCGTTATCGTATGGGCTGATCGACGAGATCATTGCCCCGAGGAGATGAGCGTATGGCAACGAGAGACAGAGACAATTTCGATAAGGTGCGCTGCAGCTTCTGCGGCAAGCAGCGCAATCAGGTCCGCAAGCTGATTGCGGGCCCGAATGCGTATATCTGCAACGAGTGTGTCGAGTTGTGCCGCGAGATCGTGCAGGAGGATATGCGCTATGAGCAGCCTGCCGAGCCGCAGGCCGACGCCGTTGCGGTGACGGACATCCCGAAGCCCGCCGAGATCGTCGCCGCCCTCGACGAATATGTCATCGGGCAGGCAGCGGCCAAGCGTGCGCTTTCCGTCGCGGTCTACAACCACTATAAGCGCGTCCGGCTCCAGAAAAAGGACGACGATGTGGAACTGCAAAAGAGCAACATCATCATGCTCGGACCGACAGGCTGCGGCAAAACGATGCTCGCGCAGACGCTTGCCAAGATCCTCGACGTGCCGTTTGCCGTTGCGGATGCGACCGCGCTGACCGAAGCCGGCTATGTCGGCGACGACGTGGAGAACATTCTCTTAAAGCTGATCCAAGCCGCGGATTACAACATCCAGCGTGCCGAAAAGGGCATCGTCTACATTGACGAGATCGATAAGATCGCGCGCAAGGGCGAAAATGTTTCGATCACGCGCGACGTGTCCGGCGAAGGCGTGCAGCAGGCGCTGCTGAAGATTCTCGAAGGCACCGTGGCGAACGTTCCTCCACAGGGCGGCCGCAAGCATCCGCAGCAGGAATGCCTGCAGATCGACACGACGAACATCCTGTTCATCGTCGGCGGCGCATTCACAGGCATCGACAAGATCATCGAGAAGCGTACCGGCAATAAGATGATGGGCTTCGGCGCGGAGATCAAGAAATATGAAGAGAAGGACATCGGCACGATCCTGAAAGGCATCCTGCCCGAAGACCTCTTAAAGTTCGGCCTGATCCCCGAGTTCGTCGGCCGTGTCCCGGTCATCGTAACACTCGAAAACCTCGACGAGGCTGCGCTGATCAAGATCCTCACCGAGCCGAAAAACGCTCTGACGCGGCAGTATCAGCGGTTGTTTGAGATGGACGGTGTCAACCTTGTGGTAACCGAGGACGCGCTGCGCGAAGTCGCCAAAAAGGCGATCGAGCGCAAGACCGGCGCACGCGGACTTCGTGCGATCATGGAGGATGTGATGCTCGACATCATGTATGACATCCCGTCCCTGACCGACGTCACCACCTGTGAAATCACCGGCGATACGATTCGCAAGGTCGCCCCGCCGCGTCTGATTCGTGAAAGTGACAGCGAGCCCAAGTCCCTTCCGCAGCCGCGCAAACGCAAGACGCCCGCAAAGAAAGCGGAATAACCAAATACGCAAAAAGACTTCCTGCAAGGGCGACCCTCGTAAGAAAGTTTTATGGTTTCCAGGAATGGCATGGTCTTCGGATCATGCCATTTCCTGTTCCATCAGTTCACTCAGGGGAACCCTATACCTGTATGATTTGGTACTTGGCAAGCAGGGCCTGCACATACAGGTTTTGCAAATTGGCGAACGTGTCCGGATGGATGGCTCACTACTTTGCGAGCAGTGTCCGAATCCGGACCTGCGCCAATTTCTGCACCGGCTCGTTGGGAACACATCCCAAACCCAGGCATCACATTTCGTGTGAGCTTCGCGTTTTTACGCTTCCACTATAATTACAAACCACAAGAACTGTTCT
>JAUMVL010000266.1 GCA_030530185.1 Clostridia bacterium
CGTCGCAGAACCTGCATGCGTCCTCAACGCTGCCGACGGGAATGAAGCTCATAAGCCCTGTAAAGCCTTTCATCTGCCGCTTTGCCAGTTCATACTGTGGGAAGCTCGGATGCCCCGGGTACATAAGCGCCTTCACTTTGGGATGGTTATAAAGCCTGTCTGCGATAATCATTGCGTTATGCTGGTGCAGCATAAGCCTTGCGGGCAGGGTTCTCAGCCCCCTGATGCACAGCCACGACTCGAATGGTCCGAGTATTCCGCCCAGAAGCTCGCGGTCTATTGCTCTGGCGTGCTCGCGTGCCTGCGCGTCCGCGAATATCGCCGCACCGCCGATAATGTCGCTGTGCCCGCCGACATACTTTGAAAGCGTGTGTACAACGATGTCAATGCCCATTGTGATCGGTTTCTGATTCAGGGGAGACGCCCATGAGTTGTCGATGATGGTTTTTATTCCGTGGGCTTTTGCAATTTTCGAGACTTCCGGAAGATTTTGCAGGGAAAAGACGGCGGTGGAGGGACTTTCAAGGTAAAAAAGTGTTGTGTTGTCCCTGATGGATTCCTCAAATTCCTTCGGGTCATTACCCTTGATGAACGTCGTCTCAACGTTCATTTTTTCCGAAAGATAATTCTCCATAAACTCGTGTGCGGGCATATAGACATTCTTTACCGCCACGATATGTCCGCCGGGTCTGACGCATGTGAGTATCGAAGTGGAAATTGCCGCCATGCCAGATCCAAAGCAGAGGCAGCCCGCACCGCGCTCCAAAGCAGTAAGTTTCTCTTCGAGCAGCGCCGTCGTCGGATTGGCGCAGCGCCCGTAAATATACGCGCCCGAATCTGGGCTGTAATTGATATGCTCCTCTATTCTGTCAAAGGTATGCAGGGAATTCATAAAAATCGGCGGGACAACAGCGTGTTCAGGAGCCGGTTTTTCTTCGCCGAAATGGCCGCAGATTGTTTCATCGGAATAGTTTACCATTATTTTTCTCCTTTGGTTTTTCACAGGAAAAATTAGAATACAGTGTTTTGCTTTCCTCTTGCGCTGCGGATACGTGCGGAGCGCTTTTCGAGAGGTTTAACATCAGTTGGCAAGAATACACGGTTTTGACGGGCAGGAAAAAGCCCATATCGCTTTAATGCAATTGCCGATTGATGAGTTATTATTCCTTTACCGCACCGGCGGTCAGACCTTCAACAAGATATTTCTGCATAAAGGCAAACATGATGACCGTCGGGATCATTGCAATGATGCCTCCGGCGCACATCTGACCCCATTCAACGGATATTTTGTTTACAAAGCTTGAAAGACCGACGGGGATCGTTTTTGCACCGTCCTTGGTAATGAAAAGCACCGCTGCAAGAAGCTCGTTCCATGCACCCGTGAACGCAAAAACAAAGGTTGCAACAATCCCGGGCAGCATGATCGGGATGACGACGCGGACAAGCGCACCGACCTGTGAGCAGCCGTCCACGCACGCAGCTTCCTCCAGAGAATCGGGTATCCTTGCAAAGAACGAACGCATTGTGATAAGGCAGAAGGGAATGTTCGTCCCTATATACTAAAGCATAAGGCTCCATATGGTGTTGTTGAGCTTGAGCTTGAGAATAATAAGATAACTCGGGATAAGCAGAAGCGTCGTGGGAATCATCTGCGATATCAGGAACGCGATAAGCAGCACCCTCTTGCCGCGGAAGCGGAACCTCGCAAGCGCGTATCCGCCGCTCAGCGCGAAGAAAAGTACTGCCAGCCCTGTCACCGTTGCGATAATGACGCTGTTTTTGACATAGGTAAGAAAGTTTGTCGTGCCGAATAGATCAATATAATTCTGGAAAGACAGCACCTTAGGCCAATATGTGATTTCGGAGCCGAATATTTCAAGCCTTGATTTCAGGGAGGTTACAAGCATCCAGTAAATCGGAAGGATAACCATTATCAGATAGAAAGCGAGGACAAGGAATTTTCCCGCTTTAAGGAAAAAAGTATGTTTTTTCTTATTCATCAGAAATCACCCGCCTCTTCATAGTTTGTAACCCTGATAACGATGCTTGCATATATAGCAAGACCAATCATGAAAATCAGACCGAGTGCAGCCGTATAGCCGAAGTCAAGGGATGAGAGGGATTTTGCGTACAGATACGAACTGAGCGTATGGGTACTGTTGCCCGGACCGCCTTGTGTGATAACGTATATCATATCCGCGTTGTTGAAGACCCATATCGTGCGCAGAAGCAGGGTCATGATTATCGTTGGCTTGATAAACGGAAGCGTGATGCTGAAAAATTTGGTAAAGCTTCCGGCACCGTCT
>JAUMVL010000267.1 GCA_030530185.1 Clostridia bacterium
GGCGTACGCTATGAAACGGGTTTTGGGCGCGATTCGTCGCGCAGACGAAAAATATCATCTGATCGAGGACGGCGATAAAATCTGCATCGGCGTGTCCGGCGGAAAGGATTCGCTGCTGCTGATGCGCGCGCTGAAGCTCTACCAGCGGTTCTCCAAGACCCGGTTCGACGTCTGTGCGGTCATGCTCGATCTTGGCTTGAAGTATCAAAATACGCAGCCGATTGCGGATTATGCGGATGAGATCGGCATTCCGTTCGAGGTCATCAAGACCGAGATCGGAAAGGTCGTGTTCGACTACCGCGCCGAACGCTCCCCGTGCGCACTGTGCGCCAAGCTTCGCAGAGGCGCGCTGAACACCGCGGCGCTGGCCCGCGGCTGCAACAAGGTCGCGCTCGGGCACAACCGCGAGGACGTGCTGGAAACGCTTTTGATGTCGATGCTCTATGAGGGGCGTATGAACACGTTTGCCCCGCTGACGTATCTGACGCGGACCGGCATCACGGTCATTCGGCCATTGATCTTCGTCCCCGAAAAGCATTGCCTCTCCGTCGCGCGCCAGCTGGAGCTGCCGGTTCTGCCGGCCAACTGTGAGATTGCGGGCTCCACCAAGCGCGAGGAGGCCAAAAACCTGATTCAATACCTGTGCAAAATCGTCCCCGATGCCGACGTGAAGATGATGCACGCGATCGTCAACACCGAAAAGTACGGGCTTTGGGATCGCATGCGAACCAAGGAAGCGCAGCTGGACGAATAAGCGAATTCCACAGAAAAGAGGGTCGTTGATTCGACCCTCTTTGTCTTTGCCGTCTCTTACTTGCTCGGCACCTTCTTGCTCGTGCTGATCAGGCTCGAGCTGACGTAGCCCTTGGTTTTGCCGTAGGCGACATAGTACCAGGTGTTGCCGTCCTTGTCCTTGGTCTTGTGGTAAACCGTGACCTTGTCCCCGTTCTTCAGTTCCTTCAGGCAATCCGAGCTCTTGCTGGCGGACTTTCTGAGCGCCGCAACGCTGTTCGTCTTGATCGTGCCCTCGTAGGTGGAGCCGTCGCTCGTCGCCTTGGAGGTTTCCTTGGCCTCGGACGGAGACTTGCCCTCTTTAATCATGTCCTTGCGAATGTAGCCATAGCTCGAACCGCACTTTAAGAACCACCATTCGCCCTGGAGCTCGTACAGCGTAACGCTCGTGTTCTTGGCGATGTCCGTCTTGACGGTGCCGTAGCTGGTCGCAGGTCCCTTGCGCATCTTGACCTTGTCCTTGTAAACATAGCCGTCCTTGGCTTTCTTCTTTTGCGCAGACGTCGGCGACGTATAGATTTTCGCGGTCGCAGACGGGGAAGCCGTCGGCGTGATGTTCGGCGTCGTCACGGTGATGCCGCCGCCCTCGGGATCGTTGCCGCCCTCAGGCGTGGTGTTCGGCTGCAGCGCAGGAATGTTCGGGTCGGGCGTTGCGTCGGGATCATCCGTTGTGAGAGCCGGATCGTCGGAGCTCGTTGCGGGCTCATCCGTCAGCTCCGGAAGGTCCGTGGGTTCCTCGCTCGGCTCTGCAGAGGCGGAGGGCGACGGGTTGGCCCGGGTCGCTTCGCGCTCGCCGCCGCAGGTCGTGCTGAGTACGACGATCACGGCGATCAGGGCAATGATCAGAACGCCGATCGCAATTAAAAACAGAATCCCGGCGGGAGTTAATTTCAATCTTTTCTTAGCCATTTCCTTACCTCCATATCAAAACCTGAATCAGGTATCCTTCTTTTTCCTATATCATACACGATTTTTCCCAAAAAGGAAAGTGATAACTGAAAGAAAAAATGACAAATATTTGCAACATCTTTATGAACAATCGGAAGGAAACGAACCTTTCGCAAAAAAGTTTCAACCATAATATGGAAATTTGGGATTGATTTTATCACAAAATTCCTATATAATGAAATGGATCAAAAGTGATTCCATTCTTATGGTATTTTCAGTATGGGAAAGGCTGGAGATATCATTTGTAAGAAACGGCTCTGTACCCCCAAAGCAGGGCCGTTTTCCATGTTCTTTTTTCGGCAGGAACTGCTATCGGGTTCGATTTCTGCCAATTCCTGTCACGCCCCTTGCAAAAGCCGGGAAACTATGATACTATCAACCCGTATGTGCAGAAAAATCCGGCACAGAGGAGTACCAGTTATGAAGTTTGATACCATGATTATCGGCGCAGGTCCCGGCGGCATCTTCACGGCCTACGAGCTTTTGCAGAAGAAACCCGATCTGAAAATCGCGGTTTTGGAGATGGGGCACGCGCTTGCGGGCAGAAAATGCCCGATCGACGGC
>JAUMVL010000268.1 GCA_030530185.1 Clostridia bacterium
ACACCAACAACCTGATGATACAGGGCGACGAGGTGCTGCTGATCGATATGGACACACTGTGCGTGGGACATCCGATCTTCGAATTGGCCAGCATGTATCTGGGCTTTGTGGGATTCGGCGAACTGGATCCCGGCGTTACGCTGAAATTCATGGGCCTGAGCCACGACGTGACCCGCGAATTCTGGCGGCGCAGCCTTGCGCGCTATCTGGACGGAGCGCCGGAGTCCGCAGTGCGCGCCGTGGAGCGCAAGGCCATGCTGATCGGCTACGCCCGGCTGATGCGCCGAACTATCCGCCGAAACGGACTCAATACAGACGATGGCCGCGCGGTCATCGAAATGTGCCGCAGACACATCGGCGAGCTTCTGCCCACGCTGGATACGCTGGACTTTTAAGTGATTCGCGAAGCAAGGCAGGTTTCCGCGCCGCTTCGTTGATCAAATTTACCACCCGTACAGGAGGAAAACGAAATGAAACGTATTTTGACCCTGACCCTCGTTCTGACCATGTTGCTGTGCACGACCGCCTTTGCCGAGACCTACAAGATTCAGCACGGTGTGGACATGGAGATCGGTCTGACCGACGGCACGCTGTACGTCGGCTTCGCAGTGACGGATGTTTCCGATATCGGGATCATTGCCACTATTTATGACGAAGTTTCCTACGACCTCGTGGATGTGCACAATCTGGACGTGGGCGATACGCTTGAAACCGCGGACGGCGATATCGAGGTCACGTCCAAGGAAACGGACGAGTACGGCGACATCCTGATCAACGGCGGCGAAGAGGCTGGCGGCGTGACGCTTCTCGCCGCGGACGAGGACAACTGTTACCACGCGATGACCTGTGAGCTGGTCGAAAAGATGGCCATGGGACAGGCGCAGCTGACGCTGGCAGATCAGGTTACCATCAGCATCTATAAGCACGACGACAGCCTTGCCCCCGTCGGCGAAGGGTATGATGCCGTGACGGTTGCCGCTGCGGACGTTGCCGGTCAGCTGGCATTGTTTGCCGACGAATACACTCCCTATCAGACCAGAGCGACTGTGGAGAACGGCGTTCTTACTGAGATTACCGTTGACTACGCGCCCGCGTTGGCGGAAAGCGCTGAGCTTGCCGACGGCGTTGAGACCCTCACTCTGGACAGTGGGATCAGCTTTACCTATAACAGGTACGACTTCAAGGTCGACGTCGATGAAAACGGCGACGTCGCCGGCATGTATCTTGGCGAAACGCCTAAGCCGCTCGGCTTCAACATCGTCATTGCTGAGGACACCGACGCCGAGGCGTATATGACAGAAGCCGCCGCCGCCCATGAGGCCGAGCTTAGTAAGAACATGTGCTTCGACGACGAGAACGAATGGCTGATCTTTAATTACCGCACGGATGTCTCCGAGGAGTACACCAGCGAGGTCACGGTTTACGCCCGTAACTATGACGGCGGCTGCTACATTGTAACGGCATACTATTACTATGAAAACAGCGGAAGTCAGACAGGCGAAGAGGAGCCAGACGGTCACGTGGAAATGGAGCAGCTCTTCGACAGCCTGAGCTTCTCGAAATAAGCGTCCGAAAACGCGCCGGGCGGTGCAAAAACCAGCATACAGGCGGCTATGCGATGAAGAAATGGAATCCGTCAGATATTCAAAGGAGCAAGGCATCAGCATGAAGAAACGCATCGCATCACTCGTGATAGGCATACTGCTGCTCGGAACCATGGTATGCCAAAGCGGTATGAGGTTTGGGGGAAAAGGCGAAGCAGCCGCTGAGAATATCTCGGCTGCAAGCGTAAAAACAGTTTCCGCAGGAGATATGGAGATGGATTATATCGTATTCGGCAGCGGAGAAAAGCCCTTTGTCATCCTGCCCGGCTTATCCGTACACAGCGTGATGGGCTCGGCGGAAGCGATCGAAGCCGCCTATAAGGATTTTTCGGAGGAATATACCGTGTATGTCTTTGACCGGGCGAAGAACATACAAGAGGGCTATACCGTCAGAGACATGGCGGTGGATACTGCAGCGGCAATGAAGTTGCTGAATATCGAAGACGCGGATATCTTCGGTGCGTCTCAGGGCGGCATGATCGGCCTGTATATTGCCATCGATCATCCGGAGCTGGTTCATAAGATGATTCTCGGCTCAACGCTCGCAAAGTCAAACGATACGTTCAATCACGTCGTTGACGAATGGATTCAGCTGGCCGAGGAAAGAAAAGAAGTCGGCCTGCTGGAGAGCTTTGCGGACAATGTGTATTCTCAGGCAACGCTGGACGCGTATCGCGAAACGCTG
>JAUMVL010000269.1 GCA_030530185.1 Clostridia bacterium
TGACCGCATCCTGGTCATGAGTGAAGGAAAGATCACCGGCGAGCTGACCGGCGCGGAAGCAACACAGGAAAAGATACTGACTCTGGCTACGGCGGAAATGGAATAGGAGGAGACCATGGAAAACAACACCATTCTTGTAATTGACGATGACAGAAATATTCTGGCAATCATCGAGCTTTATCTGAAAAAAGCAGGTTTTGAGGTTGCGACCTGCACAACCGGTTACGATGCCATGGCAGCGTTCCGACAGGTTAAGCCGACTCTTGTCGTGCTTGACGTCATGTTGCCCGGTCAGGACGGATGGTCGATCCTGCATGAAATTCGCAAGGAGAGTCAGACCCCGGTCATCATGTTGACGGCAAAAGGCGATACGGGCGAACGCGTTCGCGGCCTTGAGCTTGGCGCAGACGATTATATTGCAAAGCCGTTCGATTCCAATGAGTTGGTCGCGCGCATCAAGGCTGTATTGCGTCGGCTTGCGCCGCAGACTGAAGTCGCGCGTGTCGTAGAGTTCCCAGATCTCTATATTTCGCTCGAAAACTACTCGGTTCTGCTCGACGGTGAACCGATCGATATGCCCCCCAAAGAGATTGAACTCCTGTACTTCCTCGCTTCGCACAGCGGCATGGTCTTCACGCGCGAGCAGCTGCTGGAACAGGTATGGGGATTCGACTTCTTCGGCGATTCGCGTACCGTGGACGTGCACGTCAAGCGGATTCGTGAAAAGCTCGGCGAGCGCGAAAACTGGCAATTAAAGACCGTTTGGGGTGTCGGCTATAAGTTTGATATCCGGCAGTAAGGAGACATGCGAAAGCTTCGGTTCAAAACCATCTTTTCGCGGATGCTGTTCATGCAGTCGCTTGCGGCGCTTGTCGTGATTCTGCTGATCGGCGGAACGCTGACGCTGGTGGTTCGAGTACAAAACGTACAGGATATAGAGTCCGTACTGCATACAAGGTCGCAGGCGATCGATACGGCGCTCCAGAATGGGGAGCAGCCCGACCAAATGCTTCAAAAGGTCGCGGCCGACGGAGATCTTTTGATCGAACGGATCGATTCCCATGGGTCCGTTCGATCATACTATGCGGACGAAAAGTGGAGAATATACGCGGAATTTCCTGCGGAGCGAACCGCCTATGCGCTCGTAACAAGTGCCGCTTCTCCGATCGGGGATTTCTTGCAATCCTATTTCCGTGGAGCGTCTATGCCGATTTTGACCCTATATCGCGGAATCCGAATGGAGGACGAGCCTGAAACGCTGCTCCTGCATGCCGATATTACCGAACTGAACCGTCATACCGGCGAATTGCTGCTTTGGACCACGTTGATTTGCCTGCTCGCTTTCTTGGGTGCAGTTATGGTATCCTACTACAACGCGCATCGACTGATCGATCCGTTTGTAGAGATCAATCATATTGTGCGGTGCTATTCCCGTGGAGATTTCTCACAGCGAATCTCGGTCAAGGGAAAGGACGAGGCCGCACAGCTTGGACGAAGCTTTAACGAAATGGCCGAGCAGATCAAGGACCTGGACACGACACGTCGCAGCTTCGTCGCCAACGTCTCACACGAACTGCGTTCACCACTGACGTCGATGAAGGGTTTTTTGGAGGCGATGCAGGATGGCACGATCCCAGAGGAGAGCTATCCT
Organism: Clostridia bacterium; assembly: GCA_030530185.1. GTDB lineage: Bacteria > Bacillota > Clostridia > Christensenellales > CAG-138 > UBA3792. The sequence goes on from JAUMVL010000269.1 coordinate 1,652, forward strand.
GAATACATCGGCATCGTGCTTGCCGAGACGCGGCGTATGGCGGCGATGGTCAATGATTTATTGGACCTAAGCCGCATCGAGTCGGGTATGATCGAGCTGCACTACGAAACATTCGATATCAACGAATTGGTTCGCAGAACTTTAATTACCTTCGAAGCGCGGCTTTCGGAACGCAACATGGAGATGGATGTACGCTTTGCACAGGAGCAATGCTTCGTCTATGCGGACAGCGCACAGATCGGGCAGGTGCTTCGGAATCTGATTGACAATGCAATTAAGTATTCCGAACCGGGTCAAACGGTCTGCGTCTCTACATATTCCATGCGCAAAGAGGTCTATGTGACGGTGAAGGATAACGGCATAGGGATCCCGCAGGAGGATATCCCACATGTGTTTGACCGCTTCTATAAAGTTGAGAAGGCGCATACGCCGTCACCGACGGTTGGTTCGGGGCTGGGGCTCTCGATCGTGAAGCGCATTATTGAACAACATGGACAAACCATTACGGTTCGCAGTGCACGCGGCCGCGGAACGCAATTTACGTTTTCGCTGGAGCGCGCCGGTATGATGAAACGAATGACGGACGGAGGAAAACACGATGGAACGTAAACCGATTTCGTATCCCGCTGATTAT
>JAUMVL010000025.1 GCA_030530185.1 Clostridia bacterium
AGTGCCGCCGTGCGGAATCGTCGCTTGCAAGCAGCAGTTCTACTGCCCGCCGTGTGTCTCCCATTCGTCCTGCCGCATTGACCCGCGGTGCGAGCAAAAACGAAAGCGTCATTTCGGTGACGGCGTTGTCGCCGGCGCCCGCTGCGTCCAAAAGCGCCTGTAAACCGGGTTCTCTGTGAATCAGTCGCATCCCGCGCGCCACAATCGTGCGATTGAATCCCGTAAGCGGCATGACGTCGGCAACGGTCGCAAGGGCCGCAATGGCCAGAAATCGCTCGGCCGGCTGCCCAAGCGCAATCGCAAGCAGCAAGGCAACCGCGCCGCCACATAGGCTCCGAATTTCTTCCGCCTGTCCTTCGCGCGAGGCGCAGACGACCGCAAGCGCATCGGGCAGCGTTTCGTGACAGCGGTGATGGTCGGTCACGATGACCTTCATGCCAAGCGAGTTTGCCAATGCAATTTCCGCATGCGCCGAAATGCCGTTGTCGACCGTGATCAAAAGCTGCACGCCGCTTTCCGCAATTTGTCGGACACTTTCGGCATGCATCCCGTACCCCTCGCCTGCACGCAGCGGGATATAATAGGACACATCCGCGCCGAGCGTGGCAAGCGTCTGATATAGGATCGTCGTAGCGCAGACGCCGTCCACGTCGTAGTCGCCGTAAATGCAAATCTTCTTTTCCGCGGCAATCGCACTTTTGATCAGCGCTGCCGTGCGATCCATATCCAGCAGCGCGGTCGGATCGGGCAGCGGTTGCCGCTCCGGATGCAAAAAGAGTTCCGCCTGATCCCGCGTCCGAATGCCGCGCCGCCAAAGCACGCGAAAAAACGGCTCGGAAAAGCCGCATTCCCTTTGAAACGCTTCCCCGTCTGCCGGCTGTGATTCGGTTGTACGCGGTATCCAATCCATTCGGCTTCTCCCTTTTGGTTTCTCTCGAAAAAGGCAGGTGTAAAGAGGACTCCTGCTCTGTACGCCTCTCTTTTTCCGAGAACAAAACGAGGACTGCAAGCGCCGTTTTGACGCTTGCAGTCCGAATCCGTTCGGTTACAGAGCGATGGCTGCGGTGTCGCGCGCGATCGCGAGTTCCTCATTGGTCGGGAGCACCATGACCTTGACCTTGCTTTCGGGCTTGGAGAGCACGATCTCCTGGCCGCGCGGCGCGGTACGATTCAGCTCGAAATCGAAGTCGATGCCGAGGAAATCCATATCCTGCATGATCAGTTCCCGCGTTGCCGCGTCGTTCTCGCCGACGCCCGCCGTGAACACAATGCAGTCCACGCCGTTCATCTCGGCAATATACGAACCGATGTAGCGCTTGACACCGAGTGCGAACATATCCAGCGCGAGCTTGGCACGCTCATTGCCCTCGTTTGCCGCATTCCAAAGATCGCGGAAATCGCTCGAAACGCCGGAGATGCCGAGCATGCCGCTCTTTTTGTTCATCAGCGTATCGGCTTCCTTGATCGAAAGGTTCATCTTATCCATCAGGAACGGGACGATGGCCGGGTCAATGCTCCCGCAGCGCGTGCCCATCGGCAAGCCTTCGAGCGGGGTCAGACCCATCGACGTATCAACGCACTTGCCGCCCTTGGAGCAGCTGACCGAGGATCCGTTGCCGAGATGGCAGGTGATGATCTTGACATCGGGATCGCCCTCCCGGCCGAGGCGCTTGATCGCTTCGCCGGTCACGAACATATGGCTCGTGCCGTGGAAGCCGTAGCGGCGCACGGAATACTTCTCATACACCTGGTAAGGCAGTGCGTACTGGAACGTTTTTTGTTCCATGCTCATGCCCCATGCGGTATCGAACACCGCGACCTGCGGCGTGTTCGGCATGGCGGCGCGGCAGGCATTGATGCCCATCAGGTTCGCCGGATTGTGCAGCGGGCCGAGCGGAATGACTTCCTCGATCGCCGCAATGCACGCATCGTCCACCAAAGCGGACGCCGTAAAGTTCGGACCGCCGTGGAGCACGCGATGACCCACCGCCGCAACATCAGCCATATTCTTGATGACACCGATCTTTGCATCGGTCAGTACGGACAGAACGAGTTCGATTGCCTGCTGATGCGTGGGCATCGGTGATTCCTTCTGGAACTTTTCCCCGCCGGTCGGCTGATAGGTAATTTTACCGTCGATGCCGATCCGCTCACAAAGACCCTTTGCCAGAACGGCCTCGGTATCGATATTGATCAGCTGATACTTCAGCGACGAGCTGCCTGCGTTGATGACAAGAATGGTTTTCATGCAATCCTCCCTTTACTGAACCTGTGCCTGAACCGCAGTGATCGCAACGACGGAAACGATATCGTCCACGCTGCAGCCGCGGGAAAGATCGTTGATCGGCGCCGCAAAGCCCTGGCAGATCGGGCCGATTGCCTCGGCGCCCGCCAGACGCTGCACGAGCTTATAGCCGATGTTGCCCGCCTGCAGATCCGGGAAGATCAGAACGTTTGCCTTGCCCGCGACCGGGGAGCCCGGGCTCTTAAGCTGACCGACGGAAGCGACCAGCGCGGCGTCTGCCTGCAACTCGCCGTCCACGTTGAGCTCGGGCGCCAGCTCATGCACAAGGCGCGTCGCTTCGACGACCTTATCGACGTTCTCATGCTTGGCGCTGCCCTTCGTGGAGAACGACAGCATCGCAATGCGCGGCTCCATGCCGCAGAGCGCCTTTGCGCTTTCGGCGGAGGAAATCGCAATCGCAGCCAGCTGCTCGGCAGTCGGATTCGGATTGACCGCGCAGTCCGCGAAGATCAGAAGGCCGTCGTCGCCATACGCCTTGTTCGGCACTTCCATCACGAAGCAGCTCGAAACCGTGCTGATGCCCGGCTTGGTCTTGATGATCTGCAGGCCCGGGCGAAGCGTGTTGCCGGTCGTGTTGATCGCGCCGGAGACGAAGCCGTCCGCCTTCTTGTCCTTAATCATCATCGCCGCATAGAACAGCGGGTTTGCAATCATATCGCGCGCCTTCTCGGGCGTAACGCCCTTGGCCTTGCGCATCTCATAGAACCAGTCGCAATAGCGCTCGTAATCGGGCGCGTCAACGGGATTGATTGTATCGATCCCGTCCAAGCTGACGCCGAACTTGTCCGCAACTGCCTGAATGTCCTCTTTTTTGCCGAACAGGGTCACCTTCGCAAGACCCTCGGCCGTAATGCGTGCCGCTGCCTGAACGGTGCGTTCTTCGGTACCCTCCGGCAGCAAAATGTGTTTCTGATCCGCTTTTGCTTTTGCCTTGATCGTTTCCATCAATGACATACCCATAAACCTCCAAAATAAGTTTATAAAATATTCTACCATATATCTCGGAAAAATGGTATAATGATTTTAAGATTTTTTCAAAAGAGGTGTCAATATGCGAGTGGTCGGAATCGTTGCGGAATACAATCCGCTGCATAACGGGCATATCTATCACATGGAACAGGCCAAAAAAGCCGCCGAAGCCGATTTTTGCATCATTGCGATGTCGGGAAACTTCGTGCAGCGCGGCGAACCGGCCTGCGCCGACAAATTCACGCGCGCCGAATGGGCGTTGCGCGCCGGGGCCGACATGATCGTCGAAATTCCGCAGTGCCTTGCCGTTGCGTCCGCCGAGCGGTACGCCGAAGGCGCCGTCAAGGTGCTTGCCTCCACAGGCGTTGTCACAGACATTGCGTTCGGTGTGGAAACCGACGACCTGAATGCTCTCTATCGCATTGCGGACATTCTCGACCGTGAGCCTCCGGCGTTTCGTGCGAATCTCGCCTATCATCTCAAGGAAGGTAAGTCCTATCCGCGTGCGCAGTTCGACGCGCTTGCCGATCTCGATATTCCGCGAAGCGACATTGCGATTCTGACACAGCCGAACAACATCCTTGCCGTCGAATACATCAAGGCGATCCGAAGAAACGCGCCGCAAATCCGCATTCTGCCGATCCGCCGGGTCGGCAACGGCTATAACGATACGCAGCTGTCCGGTGAGCTCTCAAGCGCAACCGCAATCCGGGAAGCGCTGAAAAGCGGCAACGATGCGGTTCTGTCCGCGATGCCGTTGTTTGTTTCGGGCGCCGCAAAATTCGATTCACAGTTTCCCGTCACGCTCGAAACCTTCGGTCCGCTGATTTTGTACCGTCTGCGTTCGATGTCCCTGGACGATCTTTCGAGCCTTCCCGACGTGGCGGAGGGATTTGAACAGGTGCTGGCCCGCGCCGTGCGCACCGCGCCCGATCTCGCGACGTTTCTCGAATCCGTCAAATCCAAGCGCTACACGATGGCGCGCTGCAAGCGCATCGCCGTGTCGGCGCTGCTGCACATTCAGGCAGGGCTTGCCGAGGAACTGTTGGACCACCGGGAAAACCTGTACCTGCGGGTTCTCGGCTTTCTCACCCAGTCGCGCGGACTGCTTGCCGCGATGGCAAGCGTCGGCAGCGCACCGGTGATTTTGCGCAACTCCGATATTGCCGACTGCACTGATACCGCACGGGATTCGCTTGCGATCGACGCGTTCGGCACCGACCTGTTCGCTTACGTGCTCGGCCGCGAAGTGCATCGCGACGCCATGAGCGCAATTAAGCTGTAACCGAACCTTTTCCTTGCCCGTGCAATCTGTGCGGGCTTTTTCTTTTTTGCATGCAACCTTTTGATACTGGAATTGCTCTATAGGGTGTACGATCGAACAACGGTTCCCGCCTGCCGGCAAGCGGGAACGAAAGGAGCAACTGCCATGCACAGTCCCAAGGACAAACAATGGTTCACCGACGCGGTGCGTCCGATGCTTGACACGCTTTATCGGGTCGGCTACGCGCTGCTGCAAAGCAACGCGGATGCGCAGGACGCAGCGCAGGCCGCCGTGGAACGCGCCTATGTCGCGCTCGATTCGCTCAAGGATCGCAGCAAATTCCGCCCGTGGCTGATGACCATTTTGAAAAACGAGTGTTATCGGACCCTCCGCGCACGAAAGCGGATGATTCCCTTCGATGATCTGCCCGAAATCGGCACAGAACCGTTCGACGCGCTCGATCTGAAAAACGCCTTTTTGCGGCTCTCTCCCGAAAGCCGTCTCGCCGTCACTCTCTATTACTACGAAGGATACAGCATTTGTGAAATCGCATCCGCACTCGGCGAACCGATCGGAACGGTCAAAAGCCGACTGTCCCGTGCCCGAAAAGCAATGCGTATCGCCCTATCCGATCAGGAGGTTTCCCATGCAAACTGAAAAAAGCAATTTCGATATTCTGTTTCCGCCTGTCCCCAATTCGTATCACGACCGAATGGAGCGCATGCTCGACGCGCTGCCCGCCGCTTCCCGCTCCTGCACAACCCGCCCTTCCATTCGCCCACTTTCCAAAAAGCAGCTGTTGATTCTGATCGCGGCGATGATCGTCCTTTTGACGGCAAGCACCGCGCTTGCGGTCGGTCTGTCCCGCATGGAGGAAATGCGTGAAAACGCCAGGCAAACCGTTTCCGGCTATCAATCCGTCCTTGACGGAACCGCAACGGAAGCGCCCGATGAGGGGGATCCTACTCCATCCTCTTACGTTTCGATGAGCGTCGGCGCTGTCGATGCGGCGTGGCAGCCGGAAGAGATTTACGATCCCGGTGCAACGACCGCGCTCAACGGTGCGACGCTGCGGCTGCTCTGGCTTGAAACGCACAACCAGCATCCGATGTACGTCGAGTTTCTACTCGAAACGGAGCATCCCGAAGCATACAAGGTTGAGGAACTGCTGCTCTCGATCAACGGCGGCGAACCGCTGACCGACGAGGACACGCTGCAGCGGAAGGATCCGAACTATGCAGCCGATTCGCACGTCCCGCTTGCAAGCATGTCGCCGGACAACGCGTTTGACGAAGAAACCAAAACGTATGAACTGTGGTACGCCTGCGGCGAAAATCCGCTGCGGCAGGGAAACGTGCTGACGTTCTCCGGTCGGATCAACGGCGAATCGTTCACGCTAACCTATGCGTTGGATGATGCGGAATGGGCGCGGCTGAAGAAGGAAAAAGCCGAAGCGTTCACGGCTTACGAAACGATGCTGTCCGAAGTGCCCGGCGAAGCAATCCCCGTCGGCGCCACGGCGTGGGGCTACACGGTGACCGAACTTGCGATCAGCGATCACTGGCTCTACTATGTGGAGGAAACCGAGCCGATATTTTGGCAGACGCACAGCAGTCGTGACATGGCGCAGTTCTATCCCGGCAGTCCCGACCTCGGCTTCTACTGTGTAATCGACGGCATGATGAGCGATTTTGACTTTATCAGCGCCGAGGAAAGCGCGGACGGAAGAACCCGCGCGAAGCTGCATCGCACCTACCTTCCTTATCCCGACGCGCTTCCGAAAGAATCGCTCATCGTCCTGTCCGGCTGTGTGTTCCGCGTCAACTGGGAAACGCATACGGCAACGGTACCGAAGGACGATGCGGAATACCGTGCCTGGCACGCCGAAAGCGACGCATTGATTCATGCAACCGGCAACTATGACACCGACCGTGTTGCAAAGCCGAACGCAAGCTGCAGTGCGTTCACGGTGACCGATATCGTGTTTACCGGAGAATTCCTCCCCGGGCAATTCTCGATCGTCCTGCAAACGGACGAATCCGTACCGGATGCACAAGTCGGTGCGGAACGTCAACCGATCGTCGCCCTCGACGGGCTGACGCTCGAGCAGCTGCATTCCGATACCGACCGCCCGAACCGATTCGACGGCGGCAGTGAAAGCGGTGATAAACGCAACGGATTTATTTTCCACGCGCCTGCCCTTGCGGCTCTGCCCGATACGTTCACGATGACCGTGACCTGGCGCGGTGAGACCGTTTCGATTCCGCTGCAGCGAAGCGACTTTGCGGCAGTGCCGCACAGTTACGCGACATACGGCAAGCTGTTTGACTGGTAATACCGCTTTGCATTCCCCAAGGGAGCCGATGAGCAATCGCCGCAATCGGCTCCCTTTTTCGGGCGAATTTCGGTATGCAACGCTCCGTTGCGCGGATATTGCTTGCAGTTTTTCGGCTGCTGTGCTATGCTTTTTTCAACGAACGAAAGTTGAGGGACAGCATCCATGGAGCAAACACTCGGACAGCGGCTGAAAATGCTGCGGCAGCAAAAAGGGCTTACACAGGAACAGCTTGCCGATCGGCTGCTGGTCACCCGTCAGGCGGTGGCGAAATGGGAGAACGACAACGGAACTCCCGATGTGGACAATTTGATGCGGCTTGCCGATGCGTTCGGCATCTCACTCGATGCTTTGGTCGGACGGGACAACGCTGCACCGCAGTCTCCCGACGAGCCGGTCCGCGTGATCGTGGAACAGGCGGAATCCGCCTCGGAGTCGTCCGGTTGGAAGCGGTTCAAAAGCCGGCCGCAAGGGCATCTGATAGCGGGAATCTGTTTTCTGGTCGCATGGCTGATTTGGCTGGTTGTGCAGGGCAGCCTTTATGATTCTGTCGGTCCAGGCCCCGGTTGGGCGCTTGCGCTCTTTGCAGCGGTGGCTTCCCTTGGCGTCGGAGTCATCAATCTTATTCGTTACTTTCAAAAGCAGGCGAAGAAACAACCGTAACGCAAAAAAGTCCGGATCACCTTTAGAAGCCCATCTTCCGGGCTTCTTTTCGTTTTTACTTGCCATTTCCGATCGGTCTTTGTTATACTGTATTTATCCTATCAAGCTTCGAGGTGTCCCTTGCAAAAAGATTTCTCCAAGAACGGGCTTTCCGTATTCCTGTCCTATTTCAAACCGCATTGGAAGCTGTTCACGATCGATATGCTCTGCGCGGCGGCGGTGTCGATCATCGACCTCGTATTCCCGATCGTGTCCCGCCGTTCGATGCAGACGCTGCTTCCCAATCGCCTGTTTACGACGTTCTTCGTCGTGATTGCAATTCTCCTGTTGGCGTATGTGTTAAAATCGGTATTCACCTACATCATTACCGTCGTCGGGCATGGCATGGGCGTGCTTGTCGAAGCGGATATGCGCAAGGATGTGTTCACGCACATCGAGGATCTGAGCTTCTCCTACTTTGACAAAAACCGCACCGGTGTTCTGATGTCGCGTGTGACGAACGATCTCTTTGACATCACCGAGCTGGCGCACCACGGTCCGGAGAACCTTTTGATCTGTTCGCTGACGATTCTCGGCGCATTGATCGTGATGTTTATGATTCGCTGGGAGCTTGCGCTCGTCATCACCTTGATGCTTCCGCTGCTGATGGGCTTTACGCTCTGGCAGCGGCGGTCGATGCGCACGGCGTCGGTTGAGGTGCGCAAAAAGACCGCGGAAATCAACGCTGCCATCGAAAGCGGCATTTCGGGCGTGCGCACGGCCAAAGCCTTTGCGAATGAGAACGAAGAAGCCAAGAAGTTCGATCTTGCCAACGGCATTTTCAAAACTGCCAAACGCGACTATTACAAAGCCATGGGGCGGTTCCAAAGCGGCATGGAGTTTTCGACCAGCGCTTTACAGGTCATCGTGATCGGCGTCGGCGGCCTTCTCATCATGCTCGACAAGATGGACTACATCGATCTCATCACCTTCACACTGTATGTGTCGGCGTTCCTTTCCCCGCTGCGCAAGCTCGTGATGTTCATGGAGCAGTACACGCAGGGCGCGGCAGGTTTTGAACGGTTCCTCGAGATCATGCGCACCGCGCCGGAAATTTCGGATGCGCCGGATGCCAAGATGCTGGAGAATGTGAAGGGCGAGATCCGTTACGATCACGTGACGTTCCGCTACGGCAACGGACCGGAGGTTGTCAAGGACATCAATCTTGTCATCCGCCCCGGTGAAAGCCTTGCGCTGGTCGGGCCTTCAGGCGGCGGCAAAACGACGCTGTGCCATCTGCTCCCCCGTTTCTATGATGTCACAAGCGGTTCCGTGTCCGTAGACGGACAGGATGTGCGCAGTGTGACGCAGGACAGCCTGCGCCGCGCGATCGGCATCATTCAGCAGGATGTATTCATGTTTGCCGGCACCGTGCGCGAAAACATTCGCTACGGCCGTCCCGACGCAACGGATGCCGAGGTTGTCGTCGCCGCGCAGATGGCGGAGATTCACGATGAAATCATGCAGATGCCGAACGGCTACGATACCTACATCGGGGAACGCGGGGTGATGCTTTCGGGCGGGCAGAAACAGCGGCTTTCGATCGCGCGCGTCTTCTTGAAAAATCCGCCGATCCTGATCCTCGACGAAGCGACGAGCGCGCTCGATTCCGTGACCGAGCAGCGCATTCAGGCAAGCCTCGATCAGCTCTGCAAGGGACGCACGAGCATCATCATTGCGCATCGTCTGTCCACCGTTCGCAACGCAACGCGGATTGCGGTCGTCGAGGGCGAGCGGATTGTCGAGGAAGGCACGCATGCCGAACTGATGGAAAAGCACGGCGCGTATGCAAGGCTGCGCCTTGCGCAAAGTCTTTCGGAATAAACCGATTCCCACGCCGCAGCAAAAAGCGCTGCGGCGTTTCCTTTTTGGCTTTGGACTTGCAAAGTGCAAGGAAATCTCGTATAATAAAAGCAGGCATTTATGCGGTGCCCAAAAACAGCATATCGGAGGGATCCACTATGTATGAGAACAGCATTGGCGTACTGGTACCGAACGTAATGCTCCCGCCCAAGGGAACAGACTTTTCCAAGTGGGCCGTCGTTGCATGTGATCAGTTCACCTCGCAGCCCGAATACTGGCAGCAGGCAAGGGACTATATCGGCTCTGCCCCGTCCACGCTCGATCTGATCCTGCCCGAAGCGTTTTTGGGCAAACCCGATGAAGCCGATCGAATTGCAAACATCCGCCGGCACATGCGGGATTATCTCGCAAAAGGGGTGCTGACGACGCTTCCGCAGGGCTTTGTGCTCGTTCGCCGCAGCGCCGCCGGCAATACGCGAAACGGCTTGGTTCTGGCGCTCGACCTGGAATGTTATGATTATAATAAGGGTTCGACCACGCTGATTCGCGCGACCGAGGGAACGATTGTTTCCCGCATTCCTCCACGGCTTCGCATTCGCGAGGGCGCACCGGTTGAGCTCCCGCATATCCTGGTATTGATTGACGACCCGAACCGCACGGTCATCGAGCCGCTGATTGCAAAGGCCGATACGCTCGAGCCGTTGTACGACACCGATCTGATGCTGGACGGCGGTCATATCACCGGATGGCTCGTGGACGACGAAGCCGATATCAACGGTGTGCTGAAAGCGCTCGAAGCATTGACCGATCCCGATGCGTTCCGCGCAAAGTACGGCGATCACGCGCCGCTGCTGTTTGCAATGGGCGACGGCAACCACAGCTTTGCGACAGCCAAAGCAAACTGGGAAAAGGTCAAAGCCACGCTGTCCGAAACCGAGCGTGCAAATCACCCGGCGCGCTATGCGCTTGTTGAGATCGAAAACGTCCATGACGAAGGTATTCTCTTTGAGCCGATCCACCGCGTGGTCTTCGGGCTCGGCGGCAAGGCAGGCATCGAAGCGATCCTGCAAAAGCTGAAAGAACAGAACGGGGATGCCGCAGTCGCATACGGCGATCCGAAGGAAGCCGCAGGCGGCAAAACGCATGTGATTCCGTTCTTTACCGACGGACTCTGCGGCACCTTCACGGTGTCCGGCTGCACGCAGCAGCTTGCCGTCGGCACGCTGCAAAACGCGATCGACGCAGTACTGAAGGAAACGCCCTCCGCCGAGGTGGATTACATCCACGGCGCAGACGTTGTGAAAGAGCTTTCCGCAAAGCCGGATGCGATGGGCTTTTTGCTCCCCGCGATGCAAAAGAGCGAACTGTTCCCGACCGTCGTGTTCGACGGAGCGCTGCCCCGCAAAACGTTCTCGATGGGGGAAGCGAACGAAAAGCGCTACTACCTTGAGTGCCGTAAGATTGAACCGTAACCCCCTGCGCAGGCTCACGCGGGAGGGGCTGTTCCCTCCCGCTTTATAATGACTCCCCGCGAGGAAATGCTATGATCAAAACCGTAAAATTCGGCGGAAGCTCCTTGGCCGATGCCGCACAATTCCAAAAAGTCCGAGACATCGTGCTGGCCGACGATTCCCGTCGGTATGTTGTCGTATCCGCACCCGGCAGGCGCTATAAGGGCGACGACAAGATTACCGATCTGTTATATGAGTGTCAGAGCCTTGCGCAGAGCGGCGCACCGTTTTCGCACGTATTCGGACGCATTGAACGTCGCTTTTTGCAGATCCGCGACAAGCTGAAACTGAATGTTGATCTGAAAGCGCGTCTTTCCGACATCTATCACATGATCGAAAGCGGCGCAAGCCCCGACTACGCCGCCAGCCGCGGCGAGTATCTGAATGCGCTCTTAATGGCGGATTACCTCGGCTACCGCTTCGTCGACGCGTCCGAGCTGATCTGCTTTCACGACGACGGCACCTATGACGATGAAGCAACGCAGTCGCGCGCTCGCATGCTGAAAAAGTTTGACCGTGTCGTGATCCCGGGCTTCTACGGCAAACGGCATGACGGAAGCGTCCGCACCTTCTCACGCGGGGGCAGCGACATCACGGGATCCATCATCGCCCGCGCGACCGAATCCGATCTGTACGAGAACTGGACCGATGTGGACGGCTTTCTGATGGCCGATCCGCGCATTGTTCCCGAGGCAAAGGTAATCGACACCGTGACGTACTCGGAGCTGCGCGAGCTGAGCTACATGGGCGCAACCGTACTGCACGAGGATTCGATTTTCCCGGTCCGCAAGGCGCGTATTCCGATCAACGTTCGCAACACCAACCGACCCGAAGCCAAGGGAACGATGATCGTTCCCGATGTGATGAGCGTCCCCGACCGATCCTGTCCTCTGACCGGCGTCGCCGGGAGCCGCGGTTTTACGGTCATCACGCTGCAAAAGGATAACATGAACTCCGAGCCGGGCTTTGCCTACCGTCTTTGCGGGATCTTTGCCAGGCACAACGTTTCGCTCGAGTGCATGCCCTGCGGCATCGATACGATGTCAATCGTTGCCTCCGACGAGCAGCTCAAAGGCAAGATGGATGCAATCTACCATGACATCATGGCCGAGTGTGTTCCGGATACCGTTGAGATTGCAAGCTGTATCGCGCTGATTGCCTCCGTCGGCATCGGCATGGTGCGAAGCCGCGGCGTCGCCGCAAGCCTTTTTTCCGCGCTCTCCGATGCCGGTATCAACATCCGCATCATCGACCAGGGCACCAATGAAATGAACATTATCATCGGTGTCGAGCAGCGCGATTTTGAAAACGCGATCAAAGCGATCTACCTCCAGTTCGCCTGACTTTCAGACGTAACGAAAAAGCATCCGTCCCCGATCCGGGACGGATGCCGTTTCTTTTGGAGCATCAATCTGCTGCGCCCAGCAAAATTGCCGTCTTGGCGGGAACGGTCACCGAGCCGGTGAACGTATCCGTCGTGTTCAAAAGGCCGTTCCACGTACCCTCCGGCAACGGAAGCGTCAGCTCGCCATCGGTCGGGTTGGCGACAAGATATCCCTTCGCCTTCCCGTCCATGGTGTAGGTGACGGCAAGCGCATTGCCGTCCACCACTTCTCCGGTCACCTCGCCGTTGCGGATCCAGTCGTATGTCTTGCGCAGCTCGATCAGGTAAGCATAGTATTTAACCGTCTCGTATGCGTTGCTGTGCGGGGTCAGCACGTCCCAATCAAGGTTGTTGACTGCGTCGGAGGACTTATAGCTGTTCTCGTCGCCGTCCTTGGTGCGGAGCATCTCCTCGCCGGCAAGCATGAACGGCGTCCCCTTGCCCAGCAGCACGAGCGTTGCGCCGAGCCGGTTCATCTCAATCAGCTGTTCATCGGATGCATCCGGGACACCGTTTTTCAGAATATCCCACAGCGTGCGGTTATCGTGCGAGGACATATAGTTGATCAAAAGTGCATCGTTGACTTTGAAGCTCACCCCGATCGTGCTGTTGCCGCCGGTGACGCCGAACAGCACCTTATTGGCGTTCAGCTTGCTCGCATCACCGCTGATCCAGCCGATTGCCTTTGCATCGAACACGCTGCCCTTCAAGCCGTCGCGGATCGCATCGTTGAATACCGCCACCGCACCGATTGCCCCTTCGGAGGCCGTCACCTTGTGAATGTTCGCCTGCGTTGCCATCAAATTCGGGTTCAGTGTGGACGTGCCGCCCGTCCAGCCTTCGCCGTATAGGATCGCCTGCGGATTGATCGCGTGCACCGCCTGTTCGATCGCCTGCATCGTGTCGATGTCATGTAAGCCCATCAGGTCGAAGCGGAAGCCGTCGATGTGGTACTCGGTCAGCCAATACACCACCGAGTCCACCATGAACTTTCGAAACATCGTCCGGTTCGACGCCGTCTCGTTGCCGCAGCCCGAGCCGTTGGAATTCTCGCCGGTCGAAGTGTAGCGATAGTAGTAATACGGCACGATCTTATTGAGGCTCGAATTGCCGTCATAGGTATGGTTATAGACGACGTCCATGACGACCGCAAGGCCGTTTCGATGCAGCGCCTGCACAGCCTGTTTGAGCTCGTTCACGCGCACCTCGCCGTGATACGGATCGGTTGCATAGCTGCCCTCGGGTGCATTGTAATTCTTGGGATCATAGCCCCAGTTGAATTCGCCGTCTTTCGTCTCATCGACAGTTGCATAGTCATAGATCGGCTGGAAGTGCACATGCGTCACGCCGAGCTCCTTGAGATAATCGACGCCGACCGGCAGTCCGGCTTCATTGGTGAGCCCGGTTTCGGTCAAGGCAAGGTACTTACCCGGATACTGCGATCCTGCGATCCGGTTTGAAAAATCGCGTACGTGCACCTCCCAAATGATCGCGTCCCGATAGGACTGCAGCCCCGGATCGAACGATTCCTCCGCAAAGCCCGCAGGATCGGTCGCGTCGAGATCGATGACCATGCCGCGATTGCCGTTGACGCCGACCGCTTTGGCATACGGATCAACTGCCTCCTGCGTGCCGATGGATGTCGTAACCGTATAGGTGTAATACGTGCCCGCGCCGCAGTCCACGGTACTGCTCCATACGCCGCGATCGCCCTTTTCCATCGCAACGGACGCCGTCGCATCCCC
>JAUMVL010000026.1 GCA_030530185.1 Clostridia bacterium
GATAAACGCGATGGACCATCTAAGTGCATTTCAATCCACGCCCCCGTGCGGGGGGGCGACTTTTCGACATCGAATATCGTGACGTAACCGTCGTTATTTCAATCCACGCCCCCGTGCGGGGGGGCGACTCATGCGCTTTTTAATCAAAATGTTCGAGCCAAAATTTCAATCCACGCCCCCGTGCGGGGGGGCGACCGCAATATTTTGTGTGAAGGGAAATTGCCAACCCAAAATTTTATATCCGTATACCTTCTGCATTTTACAGAATCACGGCTCTATCACACCATCTCAATGAAATCTTGTGCGAACTGCTCTGTCAAAAGCTGTTCGCTTACGGTTCGCACTAAACGATCAAGCTGTTCTGCGGGTCATATCCCGCTTTCACGCCGAATTGCTCGATCTTTGTATCATACTTATTGCCCAAATAATAGAAACGCAGGCTATCCTTTTCCGGGTCGATCAGCTTTATAAGCTCGCTTTGCAGCCGCTTGGCCTGTGATGCATCCAACAGACACTCAAACACGCTGTTCTGCACGCGCTGCCCATAGTTCACGCATTGCTTTGCCACCTTTCGCAATCGGGTACGACCTGCATGATCCTCGGTATTGACATCGTACGTAATCAACACGAGCATCGCGATCACCTACTTCCACAAAAACGGCGGATACGCGTCCATGTCTCCGCGGATAAATCTGGCAAGCAACTGCGCCTGCACAAACGGCACCAACCCCCAAGGGATTTTTTCCTTCAGAAACGGATGCCGGATCACTTCCTGCTTCTTCTCCTGCCAAGCTTTCAGCAGCGCCTTTCTCGCCGTATCAGTCAGCATTACCGCGCCGCTTTCCGTATAGATGAAGTCCTTCGGTGCTACAACACGATTGTTGATCAGCGTCAGAACGAACCGATCCGCCATGCAAGGTCGCAGTTCCTCCATCAGATCAAGCGCAAGCGATATTCGACCGGGCCGATCCCGGTGTAAAAAACCGACATAGCTGTCCAATCCGACAGCTTCTGCTGCATTGGCACACATCCCCGTCAGCAGCATGTACACAAACGAAAGCAATGCATTGACGGGGTCCTTCGGAGGTCTTCTGCTTCTTTCATGAAAACAGAACACCTCCTTATCCCGCAAGAGCATCTGATCAAATACGTTGAAATAGGTCGCTGCCGCTTCGCCCTCTACGCCGCGGAGAGAATCGATGTCTGCCAATTTCCGCAAGGCAAGGAGGCTTTGCTGCAAATGTGCCGAAGCCTGTTCCAGCCTGTCCGTATCGACGCGAAGCGCATGATCCCGCTTGACACGTTCCAGCACCCAACGCGCGTTGAATATCTTGCCGAACAGCATCATAGATACGATCGGCCCGCAGCGATCCGGATCGTCGGCGATCCGATACTGCTCTCGGCGAAGAAGTACGTTCCCTTTGCTTCTACCGTCACATCTTGCCAAAAACCTGCCGTTGGGCGTGCAAAAGCTGAGTGCGATCCCGTTTTCTGCACACTTTCCCATCAATGCGGGGCTTGCACCCATATAGGAAAAGGTGACGATGCTTTCGATCGGATGCAAAGGAAACCTTGCGATCTCCTTTGCATCCGCCTTGACGACGACGTTTTCTCCATCCAAAGTCAGGAAGGCGTCTTCCCTTGTGATGTACAGCGTGTTCAGCAGCTTTCGCATAGTGCCTCCTTGATATAGGCCTCTACGGATCTGTCTTTCTGTAAAACGGGCAGGCAGATCTCCTTTAGGGAGCATGCGTTGCACCATTTTCCGGTTTTACATTTGGGCGTATAGCCGCGGCGATACATCTCGTTCATTTCCCGCAGCGCATCGGTAACGATACTGCGAAGCGCCTGATCGAAGGCAACGGCCGTGCGCCTGCGGGTTTCTCCGTAGAAAAGCGCGCCCTCTGGTATGGCTGTTTTGAGCATTTCCTCAAGGCACATGGCTTCCGCGCAGAGCTGCGCCGCGTCGCATCTATCGGCTTTCGGCTCGCCGCGCTTGTACTCGACCGGGTATACGGTCCACAGTCCTTCCCGACCGTGCAGGGGAATGCCCTCCTTTGTACGATGAAACTCCACCACGTCGCATTGTCCGCTGACGCCGAGTTTTTCGGAACTGACGCGCAGTCCTCGAACGATCAGCACATTCCCGCGCAATTCAGACAGGGTTTCATCATGCGCACGTTCATGCAGCAACTGACCTTCCGTTGTACGAAGGTTTTCCGCCCATTGATTCTCAATGTGGATCAGCGCCCATTGTCTGCGACAGAACAGAAAATGCTGAAGGCCGGAAAGGGCAAGATAGTCGTCCTCTTTCGGCATCGTTTACTCTCGGATCTCACAATGTACGCCGCTCGGAAGATGTTCGGTATCGACCGTTACCGTATAATCGGCAAATGCGCGGCCGACCTGCACCTCCGGTTTCCGCTCGACCTTGACAAGATCAAACAGCTTATGCGCGGGTGCGTTGCCCAGCTCCGAATCGTGCTTGAAGATGATCAGTTTCTGGACCGCCATCTTGCCGCGTGCGGCGGCATGGTCGAATTCGAACATATTCATGATCGCATTCCAAAGCAACTCCAGATCCTCGTCGTTAAAGCCGGTCGTCTTTTTGGCTAAATTAGCGGAAACATAACCCTCGCAGCGGTAGAGGCCGTAGGGAACGATGTACTTTCTGCCCATCTCTGTATTCTTCTTACCTGCGTCCACTTCCGTGGTGATTGCAACGCGCGTGATCGTAATCTCCTGTGGAATAACCGGATCGACGCTCCGCGCAAAGCCAAGCTGCACCGGACCGCGAATTTGACCGCAATTCAGGTTGCCCTTCACCATCGTGGTCATTACAGCGCCGAACGCGCGAATATCAAAGAAATTATCCACCATAAAATCCCGTACCAATGCGTCAGCATCTTTACCGGAACTTTTGATCGCCTTTTTCAGATCCTCCGGTTTCATAGACGCTGCGCCTGGAATGCCAAGCTCGCGCAGGAACGCTTCATTGTCGCTGCGGTTAAGCGGCACGCCGTCCTTGATATAGATTCTATAGCCGGGGGCATCTTCCTTTACGGTTTCGACATACGAGCGGATCTTGCGCTTCAGGCAAACGTCTGTCACAAGACCGAGGTTGGTTTCCGGGTCGATGCGCGGCATATTGCCCGCATCCGGGTCACCGTTGGGGTTGCCGTTTTCCACGTCGAACAGAACGACAAATTCATAGCGGTTTTTGATGGCTTCCTTCATGTTATGCTTCCTCCTGATTCTTTTTTTCAAAACGTTTTTGCTTTTGATGATAATAGCCGATTTGGAACACGCCCTGATCCTGCAGGGACAGGTGCGCCGGATAGTCCTCCCGCAAAAGCATCATCAAGTCGGACACCTGCTTTTCGTAATAAACCTTGATGCCGCCGTCCAATTTTCGGATATGCTTGTCCTTCAAGTTCAGCAGCGTCGGAAACACCACAGCCGGTGTTGCGCATGCCGACGAAAAATACTTATCCTTGATCGTTGCATTGATGCCCGGGTTTGCGCGCTCCTGAACGGCTTCCAGAACTGCGAACAGTCTGCCCAGAACATACGGTTGATAGGTCGTCTGATCGTTTAACTGCACTGTCATTGCCTCCTTTATGATTTCATCCTTGCCGTTTCGCAGAAGATATGCTTTGACGATCGCCATTCTTTCCCACGTGATTTCCCGATCGGCCTTGATACGAAGCTGCGCCTGCTGATACAATGTCGCAGGATATCTTCCGCCGGTCAGGATCGCTCGCAGTGTTTCTCCAACCATTTTCGGTGAAGCGGTTTTATCTTTCGATTTTTCGTTCACAGTGGCCTTCAGCAGCTGCCACAGCGGCAGCATCGAGGACTCCGTCTTTCGGTCTGGAACAATTTCGATCTGCTTTGCGTGCAGATACAGATGCTCGACCATTTTGCCAAACGTGTCCCGCAGAAAGAACCGAACGGAAAGCCTTGCGGCATTCGGTGCGATCCCGAGAATATAGAACCTTGCACCGGGATCCAAGGTACCTGCCTGCCACGCGACGACAGTTCCCTGTGAAATCCGGCGCATCGCATCATCCAGATCCGCGTCTGTAAGACCTTCCCCGTCACAGTCCATAAGCATGGAGAACGCATCCTGGTAGTCCGCTTCGCCGTTTTCCGCCCAGTACACGACCACGGTATCGCCGAAGAACTTTCGATGCACTCTGTCCGCAATCAAATAGTTCAAAGCGGAAGTATACGCAAAGGCGGCATATTTACCGACAGGCGCGTTCAGGTTCTGCTCCTTCCCATAGGAGCAGAAGGCCGGGGCATTAAAGGAAACCAAAGCGGCTCCGCTTGGCTGTGCTCCCGGAACGCCTTTTACCGGGGGATGAATCTTTTCTGGCACGATTTGTTCTCCAGAGATCAGACATCGGCTTGCTTCTTCGGAATCCGATTGCACAGCATCGTAGGCATTCTGCCACGCGCTTTGTATTTCCGAATCCATTTGTGCGAACGTATCGTCGATCAAAAAGACAAGGTTTGTTCCTGCCTTAATGTCGTCGAGATACGGATAGTCCTTTAATCGATCGTTCGCATCGGTGGGATTCCATTTTTCAAAGAATGCCTTCAGACTGTTGGCGCAAGGATTGTCGATTCTTTTTAACAGCGCCATGTGAAGCTGCTTGGCGTCCGTAAAACAGTTCGTCGCGCGTTCCGGGCTTTCTTTGCTATCGATTCCCAGCAAATATGTCGAATTGTCGCAAAGGAAATTCGACCTGATGCCAACTGTGCGCTTTACGGGCGCAGGAACGGTCATATCCGTCGGAACGATGGCGGCCTTTTTCCCTTGTGTAATCTCTTTCCGCAGCGAATGGATCCGCACAAGATTTCCTTCCGTATCCAGCTCTAATGCATAGGAAACCTTCACCTTGCTCCAGCCGGGGCGATCCAGTTTGCCCTGCCGCACAAGAGCCTCATAATACGCAGTCAATGCTTGCAGAATCATCGTATCACCTCCGTATGGCGAAGATCCAACACACCGTTTTCGAGCTTTGCACGGAAAAACATTGGCTGAATGTTTTTCGGATCCCGATAATCCATGTCATACAGCATAAAGCCGAGATCGCGCGTTTCATTCGGATAGGCTGTCGGGATCGCTTCCGTTTCCCAAGGGCGGAAATACACCGGAAATTCTCGGCATCCGAAACACGGCCGGTGATAGCATTGTCCCTTTGCGATACGCCGCCGCAGCATTTCGCAGAATTTTCCTTCATTGTCGCCCGGACTCATCTTTTCGGGAACAAGCTCAAAATGCGCCTCGATGACGTATCGGACATTCTGCAGCACCATCGCTGCGCGCTGCTGAATATCCTCCGTTGCATTCAGATACAGATTGCCCTTTCCTCCGGTCGCCTTATCGTAGACAGCCGAAGCACTGATCTTTGATTTGACTTCGTTTCTGCGGATGTTGGCAAACGATATGGGCGAGAGCACAAAGATTCGATCGATCACGTAACGCAGCCCGGGATGCCAAAAGATTGCTTCCATAATCCCACGCGCTGCCGAAGGCGTCATGACATCATAACTGACGCGTTCCACCTTCATCTCGGGCCTTGTAAAGCAGGCATAATCGCCCCATACTTCCAGTTTTACCGACATAGTTTCACTCCCTTCATGCTTTAAATGATATACTGATCAGCTTGCGCTGCATAGGTCAAAACCAATCCGACCTCCGGATCATACAAGGCCGAGTTTGTCAGGATCGCGGCGTTCTCCGAAATGGGTTCCGTTGCGCCCTGTTCCGTATAATCCCGGAACTGCCTTTCATATACGTTGACGGCAAAGCGGCCAAGCGCTCGCAGCAACGGCTTTGACGGGCCAAACTGCTTGTACTGCCGCAGCAGCGGCTCGCTCTCCGGACACGAAATATACAGCACATAATCTGCGCCGGAGATCATCTTGAATTCCTTCGCGATTGTTTCAAAGGACAATTGTGGCATTTTTGATAGAATATCCTGCCGATCGAGCGCCTTTTGATCCTTCAGCGTGTACAGCAGAAATGCGAAGTACGCGTGAATGGATGCTTTGGAAGCAAGATTACGATCTCTGTCCATAACCCTTTGCGCGGCTGAACAGTTCTGTTCAAGCATTTCCGGGATCTTATGATCCGTTGTAAAGATGTAAACCGGGCTGTCTTCCTTACTGCGCTTTCCCTCTCGATTGCAACGACCTGCCGCCTGCAAAATGGAATCCAAACCCGCTAGCTCCCTGTATACAACAGGGAAATCAATATCCACACCGGCTTCAATCAGGCTTGTAGAGATGACGCGGCAGGGATGTCCATTTTGCAATCTTTCCCGAACGATATTCAGGGTTCTTTGACGATGTTCCGGTGTCATCGTGGTAGAAAGATGAAAACTCCCTTCCTTGGGAAGTCGTCCGTAAATCTCTTGTGCGGACTTTCGGCTGTTTACGATGCAGAGAACTTGAGGCACCGTTGCCAGCCTGTCCGCCAAATCGTTGTCGGACAGCTTCCCGATCGTTCGAAATACCACTCTTGCAAAAATCGGATCAGAAAACAGTTCATCGGGGCAAAGCTCCGTAATGCGCGTGTCCGGCAGAAATTCGGCAAAAATCCGGTTCAGCGCAGGCTGCGTCGCCGTACATAAAACTGCAGAGCAATTCATATAGCGGACCAGCTTTGCGATTGCCAACACACACGGACGCAAAAAGGGAACCGGGAGCATCTGCGCTTCGTCGAATATGATTACGCTGTTTGCAATGTTGTGCAGCTTACGGCACTTTGAGGGACGGTTTCCATAAATGGATTCAAAGAATTGTACGGAGGTCGTCAAAATGATCGGTGCGTCCCAGTTTTCAGTTGCAAGATAGCGCCGATCCTCCGGCGCACCCTCCTTATGTGAATACTCCACGCCGGAATAGTGCGCCACAACATTGTCTTTACCGAAGATCGATTCAAACACGGCCTGTGTTTGTTCGATGATACTGGTATACGGTATCACATAAATGATCCGCGACATACTATGCCGCCTTGCATGATGCAGTGCAAACGCCATAGATGCTGTCGTTTTTCCTCCACCGGTCGGAACGGTTAGGGAGAACAGTCCTTTTTCTTCTTCGGCGTGCCGGATAACACATTCCAAAATCTGTGACCGTTTTGCATTCAGCTCCGTTGTTGACTGTTTCCAAGGTTCCGTAAAACGATCCATTTTATCCGCGAGCGTCGGGATGTTTTCGCCTATGTTGCGCGATATCGTTCCGTTGGACATGAACGCTTCTGTATCCAGATAATCGGCGTCAACTAATGCGGAAAACAACATTTTAGTTAGATAATACGGGTTGAACCGACAATCCTCTCCGGCCCAGTCCGGCAAAACAGGCTCCGAAACAGGCAATTCATTTTCATAATCGCCGTATGGCTCCACTGATCTTTTCAGCTTTCCCTGCAGCGTTCCCTCGGATGCATCGCTATACTTAGATCCAAAGTCTGGCAGTCCGCCATGGTGGCCGCTGATACAAAATGCGGAAATACGACCAGCGATTGTATTTGTTCTCCATGCGACCTGGGCGCCGGCAGTTGAATGATCGACCCTTTCTTTAGAACCGAGAATTCGTCTCTGAAAAGCATCGGAATATTTTCCGATATCATGCAGCAATCCGACATAATGTGCGATCGAGGCTGCTTTAAAGACATTTGCGAAACCCGCGGCTAATGAGGCAACGTTTTGACAGTGTTCTTGTATGCCTTGATTTTTAACGGAGCCATCGGATTTTTCCAACCTATGTGCAAGTTTCATACTACTACCTCTTAAACCCATTTCATGAAATTTTCATCTACAGATATTATCTCATATGTACTGTCCAATAAAAAGGGCTGAATCGATAATTTTAGTATTGTTTAAATATTATATGACCTATTGCATTTACAAGTCAAGAGTTAACATGGTTGAAATCAATCGAAGCATAAAGAGGGGGCACTCGATTATCTGCGTCAAATAAAGCGACACAGGAAGAAATCATGGCGACCGTTATGAACGCGGAAATGCAGTTTTTCGCGAAGGATAACAAATAGAATACGATGCTGTCGTCGAGGCATTTGGCAGTATGTTCATCAGAGGTGCAGCATATCTCCTACCGTGCTGCGCACCTGCTCCGTGATGCGCTTGCATGTTTCCTTCGGCAGCCCGATCGCTTCGGCGACGGCGTAGAGATCCTTGATCGATGGATTCGAACCGTTGTCGTCGACCATCGTAGCGTGTTCGCCGCCTGTGCTGTTGCTGTAAGTCAGATCGTATGCTGGAGAAAGACGCCAGCCTGTTTCCGGCTCATACAGGAATGCAAAGTTCTTAGTATGAGAGTTAACTGTACAGAGATTACTGTCGATAATGGTGGATATCATGACTTTTATTTGAAATCATACGACGCTGCTGGTGGTGCAGCAGCAGAAGATATCTTGACAAAGATGAATTGCTGCAGAAGGTGGAGTTTCAACAGGGTCTGAAGCGGCAAAAAAATGGCTGCAAGCCGATCTCGAAGCATATCAAAGACGCGTCGAGGAGTACAGTAAGGGTTTGCGCAGT
Organism: Clostridia bacterium; assembly: GCA_030530185.1. Classification (GTDB taxonomy): domain Bacteria; phylum Bacillota; class Clostridia; order Christensenellales; family CAG-138; genus UBA3792. Next base: position 8,580 of record JAUMVL010000026.1, read on the forward strand.
CTCTATATGGATAAGGTGCGCGGATATCTTTCCGATCCGGATTTCGCGGAATTGGCAAAAGGACTTTCGGACGATCGGAGTCGCACGGAAAAGCAGATTCAGCAGCTAACAAAGCAGCTTGATTTACTGGATCAGCAAGCGATCGAGGGAGATCATCGAAAAGAACTGATCGACCGCTATACCGCGTTTGAAAGTCTCAACCGCCCGATTGTTGAAACGCTAATCGATTATGTTAGCATCGGTAGGCGGGTTCCCAAAACATCTGAACAATTGGTCGAAATCCACTGGAATTTCTGAAAATGTGCATCAAAACCCCAAAAATGTAGTGCATTACAAGGTGCAGCCGATAATCATACAGTCGGATTGAAAGCCGACGGAACGGTTGTCGCGGTCGGCGGTAAATACATGGGGAAATGTGACGTTTTCTCCTGGTCAAACATCAAACTTCCACAATAATAAGCAGCATCACGTGGAACATCTTATTACCACGCGATATTCGGAATAGATGATTGAGCGTGTGGTCTGATATGGCATCAAAATGAAACAAAAAAGCAACGATACAATCGCGGCGCCCGGTTTTACGATTCACAAAACGGCTTTGCCGCGCCAAAAAGCAGAATGATAACTCTTGTCGGATAGAACGTATTCTTTTTTATAGTTGCAGATGTCAGAAGATGTGAATTTGGGAAAGAGAACGCAGTTTGCTTCTCGCTGCAAACAAAAAATAGGTTGATTTAATCCTATGAATTGATTATAATATTATGCAGGAGGTGCAGCATGAAGATTGATACAAACACAATTGCTTCTATGACGGAAGCGAATCAGAACTTTTCCCGCATTGCACATATTGCTGATCGGTTTGGTGAAGCGATTATCTTCAAAAACAATCGCCCGAAATATAGGCTTGTCGATCTGGAGCAGGAAGAGGATCTGGAATTGACGGATGATGAGAAGATTGATATTGTTGCGAAGCGATTGCTGAACGAATATCGTCCCGCTTTCCTGGAGTTGGCAAAATGATTAAGTTCTCACAGGAAAAAGTGCTGCTGTTGCATCAGCTGATCACAGAAGAAACCGGAGGCGATAACGGTGTCCGGGATTATGGTTTGCTGGATTCTGCGCTGGAAAGCGTTTATCAGACGTTTGACGGAAAAGAGCTTTATCCAACAAAGCAGGAAAAGGGAGCTCGTCTCGGCTATACGCTGATTTCCAACCATGCGTTCGTAGACGGCAACAAACGGATCGGCATGTATGTTATGCTTGCGTTCCTGCAGGTGAACGGGATTCATATTCATCCGACGAACGAGGAAGTTGCGCGCGTCGGAATCGCAGTCGCCGCCGGTGAGATGGGATATGAAGAACTGCTCGAATGGGTGAAAACGAATACAGATAATTTGAAATAATGCTCACAGTACGAATCGGATATTCTGTTTAAATTGCCTTATCAAAAAGTGTTTTGAACTCGCCGAATTTGGCGAGTAATTTTTTTACCTGTTTTTCTGGGTTTTTCGCCGCTTGCGGCGTCAGCACAGGCCCCAAGCGCCCAAAACTCATCAAATCCGGCAGGATGGTTTCGATCATTTCTGAAAATCTGTTCAGAAAAAGTTGCGGACAATCCACCATAATTTGGTGGGCTGTTTTTTTCCTAAATATCTGGATTTTTTGGAAAACAGAAGCCCAAAATGACGGAAAAAGTGCCCAAAAACCACCATTTCATGGTGGGGTCAAAAGGCTCTCAACCTGTTACTATGAGCTTGTCGGTCAGAGGAGCATAGAAACTTGACCGGCGCGGAGATACCGGTATGTCCGAAAAGGATGTCACCGCGGGACGCTGCGGTGTCAGTACACTAAGCAAGGAACTGAAACGAGGACATAATGATGAAAAGTACAGCAAGTACAGAGAAGCAATCATCCGCGAAAAGCCCGCAAAGATTACGGCATAAGCAGGTTGCAGTACTCTTGGATAGAGTGAACAGAATCCGGATCCGTCAGACGGAGGCATGATATGGCAAAGCGCAAAACCTTTTATGTAACGATGAATGTGTTCGAATCGGGCATACCGCCTATGGCGACGCTCGTTCTGACATATCTGTCCAGCTGTTGCAATAAGGAAGGCACCTGTTTCCCATCCATGGCAACGATTGCAAGAAAGTGCGGGATCTGTAAAAACTCCGCACGCAAGGGCGTCTATGCGTTGGAGTCCGCCGGGATCATCTCGATCAAGCCGAGCTACATGACAAGCAAAAACGGTAAGCGCCGCAGGCAGGCGAATGTCTATACGCTGCATTGCCCTACTGCAAAAAATGCATCAGCCCCGGTGCAGCAGATGTATTCGGGTGGTGCACGAGGCGGAGAGGAAATAAATAACAATAGCAATATGATAATGGCCGTTCCGTCTGTCGGTATAACGGACCGGGAACAGACAGAACTGGAGAACATTCTTGATCGGCTGCATCTTGATCTCTATGAGGATCAGACGTTTGCGTCAGGAATCAATCAGGCAGTCCGCACGATGTTCTGTTCCGATTCTATCACAGTCAAGGGGAACCGTATTCCGCAAGGCGCAGTCCGAAACGTCCTGCATGAACTGACGGTAGATCATATCGACTATATTGAAAAACAGCTTCAGCTCAACGAAAAAGAGATCGCACGCGGCGAGAGTTATCTGATCTCCTGCATTTACAACGCCCCGATTGACTGCATGGTGAACTGCAAGCAGTGCTGCTGAACCCGGGGGCCGGGGCATAAAACAGCGCAGCCGTTGTCGTTGCAAGCATAGCATTTGGGGACCCATTATTTGCAGGACGAAGTCCTTGCAAGCATGGGATCTGTCATGACAATCCGCGCTTGCCGGGTTGCCCCCGGACCCCTACGCCGCAAAGCGGGGAAAGGAATCAAGGATATGCGTACCAGAAAAAGAACACTTCAGGTTTATCTGAATGAAGAAGAATATAACAAGCTCGCAAAGAATTGTGAGAACAGCAATCTGCCCCGTTCGACGGTGATCCGCAAAATGATCCTCGGACATACGATCCGCCTACGTCCGAATATGGACTTCGCCAAGCTGCATGCAGCGATCGGATCGATCGGTATCAATATCAATCAGATCGCGCGAAAGGCAAATCAAATGCATTTGACCGGCGATGACCTGAAACAGGTGAAATCGATGCTGGCTGCCGTTCTAGGCGAACTGGAACGATGGAGGCAAGTTTGGGAATGAAGAACGATCGAAGCGGCAAAACGCCTGTAAAGGTGTCCGATGACAGGCGATCCGTGTTAATTCCCGCCTTTAGGTCATATAGATTACCGATACATAATCGGGAGGGCAGGAATGTATGAAACAGGAACCAAAGACCAATCCGGGATGCAAAAGCGTATTCAAAAACGATGCGGAAGCGATCCGGGACAGTTTTAACACGGCGATTATTCGCTATATCAATCTGATGGAAAAGAGTCAATGGAACGAGGTGCGGGCAAATTGATGCGCTTGCATTTATGTGCAAAAGCTGTTATGCTGAAAACAGCGAGTTTGTCCGCCCCTCCGAGGAGGAAATCATGAAAGCAGCGATTTATTGCCGCTTATCCGAGGAGGATCGGAATAAACAATTTGAGACCGACGACAGCAACAGCATTCAAAATCAGAAAGCCATGCTGTCGCAATACGCAGCAGAACAGGGGTGGGAGATTTACCGGATCTACAGTGATGACGATTATACCGGTTCGGATCGAAAGCGGCCGGAGTTTCAGCAGTTATTGCGCGACGCCGAAGCAAAGCGGTTTGAGGTCATTCTTTGTAAGACGCAGTCCCGGTTCACAAGAGAACTGGAGCTGGTCGAAAAGTATATCCACGGCTTGTTCCCTCTTTGGGGGATCCGCTTCATCGGCGTGGTGGACAACGCCGACACCGCCAACAAGGGCAACAAAAAGTCCCGACAGATCAACGGACTGGTCAACGAGTGGTATCTGGAGGATATGTCGGACAACATCCGCAGCGTTCTCACCAACCGCCGCGTGAACGGCTATCACATCGGTGCTTTTGCGCTCTACGGCTATCGGAAGGATCCCGATGTGAAGGGTCATCTGCTGATCGACGAGGAAGCGGCGGCGGTCGTGCGGGAGGTCTTTTCCCTGTTTGCCCAAGGTTACGGCAAAACGGCGATTGCGCGGATACTGAACGACCGCGGCATCCCGAACCCGACCGAGTACAAACGGCAGAAAGGATTGCGTTACAAGGGACCCAAGAGCAAGAACAGCACCTACTGGAAATACTTTGCGATCGCGGATATGCTGACCAACGAGATCTACATCGGCAATATGGTGCAGGGAAAATACGGCAGCGTGTCCTATAAGACGAAGCAGAACAAGCCTCGTCCGAAGGATCAATGGTATGTGGTGAAGGGAACGCACGAGCCGATCATCGACCGCGAGTTGTGGGACACCGTGCAGCGGATGGTTCACTCCAAGGCCAAGCCGTTTGCCGGCGGTGAGATCGGCGTGTTTGCCAAGAAAGCGCGCTGCGCCTACTGCGGTTACACACTGCGAACGCATAAAGCGCACGGGATGTATTATCTCGAATGCCCGAACCATAACGTTGCCCAAGACGCGTGCATCGGAACATTTGTTCCGGTCAGGAAGGTGGAGCAGGCGGTACTGTCGGAGCTGAAACGGCTGTCGGACGCATATCTCGACAAGGACGCCGTCACGCAAAAAGTCGAGTTTCAAAACGATATCCGCCAGAAAAAGAAGCAGGTCGCCGAGCAGCTCGACGCCTATCAAAAGAGGCTTTCGGAGTACAGCAAAGGGCTTCGGGATCTGTATATGGATAAGGTGAGAGGCTTTTTGACGGAACAGGATTTTACGGAAATGTCCAAGAGCTTTGCCGCCGACCGCACCCGTGTGGAAAAACAGATCGCAGAAGCGGTGGTCACGCTCGAACAACTCGATCAAGCGATGCAGAACGGGGATCAGCGAAAGGAATTGATCGACCGCTATACAGACTTTGATCACTTGAATCGCCCGATGGCGGAGGCACTGATCGACTATGTGCGAATCGGCAGAAGAGAGCCCAAGACCCCGGAGCAATTGATCGAAATTCATTGGAATTTCTGATAAACGCACTAAATTCCGCTTAAATGTAGTGTATCATGCGTTGCAGCCGAGCAGAAAGCGCGTGCAACTTACGAGCATCTGATGAACATGACCGACAACGTACAGCTGCTCGAACCGCTGGCGTTCTTGCGCGAACGCGAGATTGTACACTATCAACGCTTCGGCGAGTGCCTCGAGATTGTGCAGGCCATTCAAAACGGCAGACCGAATCCCGGCTGCCGCTGCCGAAATCGGTGATGCGTAAAAGGACTGTCGGGAACT
>JAUMVL010000270.1 GCA_030530185.1 Clostridia bacterium
CGAATGCTCCCTTGTCGGCAGATGCTGTGAAAGCGGAGATATAATCCAGGAGGACATCCTCATGCCCGGAAGCGTGCAGCGCGGCGATATCGCGGCGGTGTGCACCACGGGCGCGTACAACTACTCGATGGCGTCCAACTACAACCGTCTCCCCCGCCCGCCGATCGTCATGCTCCAAGGCGGCACCTCCTATGTCGCTGTGCGCCGCGAGTCATTGGACGATCTGGTCCGAAACGATCTGTAATCGAGCGCTATAAAAAGCATCCCGTTCCGATACGGAGCGAGATGCTTTTCTTCTATCGATCATTTCTTCCAATCCCGTTGTTCCTGTGACGTCAGGGTACGTACCTTCCACAAATCATAGGTGCGGATGAATCGCTTGATATCCAGCCCGCGGTTCCGGTACCGAATCAAAAGCTCCGCACAGGCAAGGCTGTCACTGTCGGCACGATGATGGTCGAGCGGGATTCCCCAATAGTCGCACAGCGTATTCAGCTTGTGATCCGGCAACTGCGGCAGCGCCGCGCGCCCCATACGCACCGTACACGCGTACGGTACGAAACGTTCCCAGTCGATGCAATAGGCACGAAGGCACTTTGCAAGCACGCCCATATCGAACGGCGCATTGTGCGCGATCAAAATCCCGCCGGACAGAATCGGCTCGATGGTCTCCCACAGTTCACCAAAGGTCGGCGCCTGTTCCGCCTGCTCGGGCGTAATGCCGGTCAAGGCAACATGGAACGGATTGAAATATGTTTCGGGGTTGACAATCGTGCCAAACGATCCGGTAATCTGTCCATCCTCAACGATCGCAATCCCGATCGCGCTCATGCGGTTGTTCTGCTCGTTCGGCGTTTCGACGTCGAACGCGATAAAGCGATCCATCCGTTTGCCCCTTTCGCATCGTTTCGAGCATTGTATCACAAGAAACCATGCAATGCAACCGGAATCCTTTATCACCCTATCCTTCGAAGCTCATCTGATAAAACCCACGGACGCGCTCTGTTCTTACAGCAGATCGTTCCACATAAACTGTTCAATGCTTTCCATATAGGCGATCGCACCCTTGGCAGCCGTCAGCGCAGCAAGCGCGCCGGGAACGTCATGCACCTCGGTAAGCACCTTCGCTTCCTTCAGCGCGGCGAGTACTGCATCCACGCTGTCATGGTTCAAAAAGCGTTCTAATGCAGGTTCCCGTTCCGTTGCCGACGCAAGCAAAGCGTCACACTGCGCCTTTGCCGTTGAAAAATCTCCGTTCTTTAATGCAATGGACGCCTGTTCAATTCGAGCCGTCCAGTCCTTGGCCGCTTGGTTTACCATTTTCTGCGGAAACCAGAACAACGCAACCAGCAGCGCACATAACAACACCGTGCTGACGGTTCGAAAGCGAATAAAGCCCATATAATGTCCTCCTTAACGATCCATCGGAATGGTCTGCACCGAAGAACCGTATTGCTCAAATTGCTGAACGCGCAGCATTCCGCCCGTGCCGAGCTGCGCATAGAACACGGTCTCGGGGCGAATACCCTTTGTTTTAAGCGCCTCTGTCAGCCATCGTTCCTTAAGCTTTGCCGCCTCAAGCGCTTCGGAGCAGAAGCGTCCCTCTCGGATCAAAAGCTGCGGCGCCTGCTCCCGCGGGATTTTGAGCCGCAAATCGCTGCGCGACGGTTTCTCCTTATCGGAGGTCAACCGCACGCTGAGGCTGCCGTTCGTTTCGAGGACTGCATCCTCAACGTCCGCGATATCGAACACGTCTTTTTCGCGCAGATGATCGATCAAGTCATGGATTGTGTAATTGGTACGGCGCATAACCGTCTCCTGCAACACCCCTCCACGGATCAAAAGCTGCGGCGTTCCACAGATCCAATGCCGGATACGGTCGGATTTGAGGCAAGCCCGCGCAACAACCTGCTGCATCAAATAGAGTCCAATAATCGGTACAATGCTGTACAGCAGCGGAATATTCGTATCGCTGATCGCATTGCTGCCGACATCCGCAATCACCAGGGTGACAATCAGATCGAACGGCTCGAGATCCGCTACCTGCCGCTTGCCGGTCAGCCGGAGGATAAACAGTAAAAATGCATATAAAAAGACGGTTCGCAAAAACAGATTCAACATAAGAGTATCATGCCGCAGCCATTCCCTTTCTATCCGTTCAGGCAGCAAAAAAGCCCGCAATGCGGGCTGAAGAAGTTATTTCTTTTCTTTTTCGGAAAACCGGAATGGATTTGCGATCCGATCCTTTTGCCAAAAAGTGATCGCCCTGC
>JAUMVL010000271.1 GCA_030530185.1 Clostridia bacterium
TAGAATTCTCCACCCCACCAGTCCGCGCCGTATGCGTCTACCGTGTATTCCAGGTTGGGCGAGTAGAACAGCCGAGGTTTGTTGTTCTCGTCGCCAATCCATCCCGCAACCACGCGCACCGGTTTGTTGTTTGCGTCGCCATAAAACAGCCCGGCCACATATTGCGGTTTGTTGTCCGTGTTTCCGATGTATAGCGCCATCTCGCTCACTCCCCTGTGTCCAGCTGCAGGTACAGATAACCTTTGGGCAGCACATAGCTGTCGGAGGGTTCTGATGTCCCTGTCCAGATCTCGCTCCGGAGGAACGCATCCGTCAGTTCGCGCTTCGCCGTGCCGGTGCCGTGATACATCTTCCAGTCCGCCGAAATCTGCACGGCGTCCTGTTCGTTTCCAATCATTCCAAAGGATACTCCGCGCCCGCCGGCCGGGAAGAAGATCGGGTATATGCCGGAAGAAAGCGTGGTGATCTTCGATACCGTAGAAAGCTTGTCGCTTACCGTGATCTGCACCTCATGCACCACAGGGTCTTCCGTTGTCGGGAATTCCACCGCGTACGCCTGCGTAACGTCTACATCCTGCGTACCCAGTGCCGTCCACGTCTCATCGCCCACTGTCCGGAATTCGACCTTCACCACTTTGCCTCCGCTGGTCACCGGTTCCAATTCATTTTTCCCGCCCAGCGGGTAGAAATTTACGCTGCAGCTTGTGCTCACGTAGCTGCTTTCATCGTCCGGCATGCAGTCGTCTGTGCTTCGATACGCCTTCACGTCGTATATCGAGGGAGAGCTGTAGTCGAGAACCTTCAGCGTTTTCCCTGTCCACGGCCCTGGAAAGTCAACCCCGGTTGTGGTGCTGGCAATTTCGAACGTTACATCTTCCGTCGTCACGCGCCGCTTCGCCGAATCGAGTGAGGACGCGTAGCAGCGCACTTCGTCGCCGAAGATGTCAACTTTTTCGAATACATGCCGCACGGTTAGCTGATCTTTTGTACCGTATACGCAGCTGCTGCGCGATGCTTCCGGCACCGCATCATACGAAGCCGGTATTGAATCGAGCTCGCCGGCGGATGTATACTTGATGGAGAAGGATTTATAATACCGTCCTACCGATACCGCAAGGTCGCCGAAATGATAATACCCCGCCTTGAACGTTGCCGTAACCACAACGTCGCTCATCTTGCGGATGCAGTAAAGCGCGCTGTCCTGCAGCTCCCATTGTTCCGCCGCGCCGCCGCTCAGGTTCCGCACGCCGAATACGGCGCTGGGTATCGTTACGGCTTCCTTCGGCGGCACGGTTACGCTGAACCGGGCTTGTTTCGTCGCCAGCGTGCGCTCCGTGTCCGGCGCAATGATGCTGAGCGTAACCAATACCGAGCAGGATTCCGCCAGCGTCTCCGGGATAATAAATGTAAAAATGCCTTCCATATCGTGCGTATACATTCGATCGTATTCGTTCCCGCCGACGTTGAACCGCAGATGGTTATACAGCCACCTCATGTTGCCGCCAAATGTTATCGTCTGTTTGTCTCCCGGCTGAACGGTATCGTATTGCACCTTAATCCAACCCTCGGTTTCCTGCTCAACGCTCATGCCTTACACTTCCTTTATGTCCTTTTATATTTTAGCCCCATGCCCGCGGTAACAGCTTCCCATTCCCATACGCCGCCCAGCGTCTTTGCGCCTACCGTGAGCTTGTTCGTCACGTTCGCCTCCGTGATGTACATTCTGTTGTTGCTGATATAGGCGATCTCTTCGTCCCCTTCCAGGAACGCCAGTTTTTCATTATCGATCTTCGTCTTGAACCGGCTGTTCGATTTGCCGATTTCCATGCCGCTCGCGTCTGTGCGGATGTAGGTTTCCAGCGATCCGAGCCGCCCGTCCATTTCCTCCGCCTGCTCCGTAAATGTCTGCGTGATGCTGGTCGTCGTCTGCTCGATGCGGGAGGAAAGTTTGTCGTCCAGCGTCGCCACTTCGGAGTTGATCTTGGCCGAGAGCACCTCGAAGTTGGAACGCGTCTGGCTGAGCAGCTCCGCATTGTATGTGTCGTCCGTTCGGTCGACGATTGTCATATTCGTTTCAACGCTGTGGACTTCGCCCAGCGTATCCGTATACAGCTCTGCCCCGTCAATGGAGTATTGGATTTTCCCCACACTGTAAACCACCAGCTGGCCGTCTTCGATAGCGAATTCCCCGCCTTTGTAGTCTCCGGAGCGATAATAAGATAGCTCGTTATTGTGATCAACATCGAAACTCGTTCCCACTGTCGTGTA
>JAUMVL010000272.1 GCA_030530185.1 Clostridia bacterium
TGACCGCATTCGTTTGGAGATCAGCGACAGTTGCAATTCCGATACCGCAACGCACCTGACCGTCGAGACTCCGTCCGGTACCCTGAGCTGGGACTTTTCAGAGCGCATCGTCAACGTCCCGATTCCTGATCCGGTCCTTTGGACGCCGGAAAATCCGTATCTGTATCACATCACAATCCGACGCGGATCGGATACGGTACGAAGCTACTTTGCGCTTCGCGAACTTTCGATCGAATCGATCGATGGCATTTGCAGGATTCTGTTGAACGGAAAGCCGTATTTCTTTCATGGTCTGCTTGATCAAGGCTACTGGAAATCCGGCATTTGTCTGCCGGATTCGGACGCTGGATACGAAATGGATATTTTGTTTGCCAAATCGCTCGGATTCAATATGCTGCGAAAGCATATTCGTATCGAACCGCTGCCGTTCTATGAAGCATGCGATCGGCTTGGCATGATCGTGTTTCAGGATTTTGTAAACAATGGTCCCTATCGGTATCTGCGCGATACCGTCCTCCCGAACCTCGGGTTCGTAAAAGAAAATGATTTGCATCGGAGAATACCCGCCCGCGCCAAGAATGTCTTCAAAAAGACACTGATTGATACCGTCCGGCATCTCTACAACAGTCCCTGCATCGCTTACTGGACGATTTACAACGAAGGCTGGGGGCAATACAATGCCGACGGCATGTATACGCTTTTACAGTCGCTCGACGATACGCGAATCATCGACGCAACCTCCGGCTGGTTCTGGCAGAGCCTGTCCGATGTGGACAGTTACCATTTGTATTTTTCTCCGGTATCACAGTTTGGCGGAACGCGGCCGCTTGTGCTGTCGGAGTTCGGCGGATACTGCTACAATGCTGAAGGGAAACAGTACGGATACAAATTCTTCAAAACACAGGCGGAATACCGAGATGCCCTCGTGCGGTTATATCGGGAGGAGGTCATTCCGGCTGTCCCGAAAGGGCTTTGCGCCGCAGTCTATACACAGCTCAGCGATGTTGAGGAGGAACAGAACGGTCTGATCTCCTATGACCGAAAAACTCCAAAGGTTTCGCCGGCTCAGATGCTGCCGATTGCCGAAGCATTGAAAATCCAATAAAAACAAAAATGCTCTTTTCGCAAAAAATTGGAAAGAGCACTTTTTTGTGCTTATCGCGGGAGCAAATGAATGATGTTCAGCTCGTGCGGATTGTGGATGCGAGGAACCCAAACCGTATCACCGAGTCCTTTTGACACAAACATGCGCGTGCCATTCTTTTCATACAGTCCGGACGTGTATTTCGGAAATAATCCCTGCTGCGGTGCCAGAAGTGCAAGATTCCCGATCCGAATCTGCCCGCCATGCGCATGACCGGATAGTACCAGATCTACATGACAGGACACATACAGATCAAACAACTCCGGACGGTGCGACAAAACCAGATGGAAGCAATCCGGCCGGATCAACGGCAGAAGCTCTGCCTTAGTCGGTCTTTGTTTAAGCCCGATCACACGAACATCTTTGAACGGCTGGGCCGCATTCCGAAGGACGGTTGCGCCCATTTGGGAAATCTCCCGAAGGAATTGTTCTCCAATTGTGCCGAGAGCAGCTTCGTGATTGCCTTCCACAACATAAGTCGGAATTTCACCTGCTATCGCCCGTATCAAGGTAAATGCATTTTCATACTCGGATGCATCATGACGATTGAACAGATCGCCCGTACAAGCGATCAGGTCCGGATGCTCCTCTCGGATCGCTTGCAAAAGCTGCGCCTGCCCGTTTCCGTACAATCGATTGTGCAGGTCACTGATCTGCACAATCGTAATTGGTTTTTTGATTTTGGACGAGTGCACCGAAAGGTAAGTTCTTTCAAAAGGACGTTTCATCCGGCCTCCATTGAAATCGTTTCATATCGACGTTCCCGTTTTCATCGAATGCGATGCCGTCTCTCTTCAGCAGATACACCTGTTCCTGAAAGCCTCCAAACGCGAATGCAGGCGATGGCCTACCCTCCTTTGTCACAACGCGGTAGCACGGGATTCCCTCGGGATCCGGGTTGACGTGAAGCGCATATCCGACAACACGTGCCCACCGCGGGTTTCCGGCAAGCTTTGCCACCTGGCCGTAAGACGCAACCCTTCCCCGCGGAATCCGCCGCACAACCGCATAGATTCTCGAAAAGACGCTGTCACGTGATTGTGGTTTCATAAAAGATCTGCCAGTGCCTCGATTTCCGCGCTTTCCGTGGACCAGCTTGTCGCAAACCGAACAACGGTATGCG
>JAUMVL010000273.1 GCA_030530185.1 Clostridia bacterium
GTCTTCGTTTTCAGCGCGGCAAGGAAGGCCTCCTTGATCACGCCCTTGGTGTATAGCGTTCTGCGATCGGTTTTTCTCGGCTTTTGCTCCATTTTCTCGACACCTTTCCGATTCTGTTGCGAAGTGGACAGATTCCGAAGATTGACGGTTGTATTCTATCCGACGATATTTTATCATAGCCTCGTAAGGTTGACAACACATGTATCGAAAATAATTTCATATTCGGAAAGGGAGAACTGTATGAGCAGCTTTGCCATGAAGCTTATGAAAACGATGATGCGTTTGCAACCGGGCTTTCGGAGTCTCGGCAAAAGCGATACCGTCGACTGGGTCAAGTTCCGCGCCATGAGCGACCGTTCGATGGAAGCGCTGAAGCCGACAAAGGGCGTGTCGTTCCGGTCGGTGCGGCTCGGCAGCATGGACGGCGAGGTTTGCACGCCCGCGTCCGTGCGAAACAGCGCCGTGATATTTTACATCCACGGCGGCGGGTTCGTCGCGGGAAACGCCAAGACCTCTCGCGCTTATGCAAGCGCGATCGCGGCCAAGACCGGTTTTCCCGTTTATACCTGCACCTATCGACTCGCGCCGGAACATCCCGCGCCCGCCATGCAGGAGGATTGCCTGTCCGGCTATGAAGCCCTGCTTGCGTTGTATCCCGATACGTCGATCGTTCTGCTTGGCGAATCCGGCGGCGCGCACTTGGCTCTGACGACCGCACTGCTGGCCAAGGAAAAGGGCTTACGGCTTCCGGCGTGCGTTGCCGCATACTCGGTGCCGCTTGCATGGGACGGATCGCTGAACGAACAGCGTGCCAAGAACGAAAAGAGCGACATCCAGCTTTCGGTCATGGCGCTCGACTGCCTTGCGGACAGCTTCTGCCCGGATGCGGCGAAGCGCAAGGATTGGCTTATTTCGCCGCGCTATGCCGACTATGCGGGCTTCCCGCCGCTGTACCTTTCATGGGCGGAGAACGAGGTGCTTGCCGCTGATTCCGAACTGCTGGAACAGCTTGCAAAGCAGGCGAGCGTCAACGTCGTTACGCATCCGATGCCCGATGCGTTTCATGCGTTTGTCACGCTTGCGGGAATGCTGCCGGAGGCAGACACAATTTTGGAAGAAATGAAGCATTTCATCGAAAATAATCTGTAAGGAGAAACAAAATGGCAATCATCGAACGGACCGCGTGGAGTGCGGAAATGGAGAAGAATGCGAACACCGTCGGCAAAATGACCGGCGGCGCGAGCTTTGCAGGGGATATTGCAAACCGGAACTGGAAAGTGCTGCGCGTCATTTGCGACATGGGTTATTCTCTGATGCCGAAAGAGAAGGGGATCAAGGTCGTGCAGCTCGATCTTGACGGCATTCACGGCGAAATGAGCCTGCCCAAAAAGCAGGTGTCCGAGAACATCATCCTTTACATCCACGGCGGCGGACTTGTGTCCGGTTCGGCGAAGGGCACGCGGGCGTACTGTTCGATGATGGCGAAGTATTCCGGCTGCCGCGTCGTGTCGATCGACTATTCGCTCGCGCCGGAGAACCATCACCCCGCCGCGTTGAACGATTGCGAAAAGGCGTTTTTGGCGCTTCGCAAGCAGTTTCCCAAGGCGAAGTTTGCCGTGCAGGGCGAGTCCGGCGGCGGATATCTGACGGTTGCGCTTGCGGTACGGCTCTTGAATGACGGATACAAAGCGCCGGAATGCCTTGTGCCGCACAGTCCGCTTTGCGATTTTACGTTTACGCTCGATCGTTCGTATTACGACGTGCATGATATTACGGTTTCGACTGAGGGACTTGTGCCGCTGCAGAAGATTTTCTGCCCCGAATCCGACGTGAACGATCCGGAATTGACCGTGCTGAACTTTGAGCATTTTGATCAATTCCCGCCCACGACGATCACCTGCGACGCAAACGAAACGCTTCGCGCCGACGCCGAGGCGCTGTACCGCAGGCTTAATGACGCGGGCGTCGACGTGACCCTTCTGATGTATCACGGTACGTTCCATGCCTTTGCCCCGATCGGCACAAGCTCGCCGGAAACGACGGAGCTGCTGATCGACAATATCCATTTCATGAAACGCTGCTGGGGCGAAGAGTATGCTTTATTTGCGCATAATTGTTGCTTGAATTAGACAGCTACTTGAGTAAATTTGATAATTCGGCAATGAAATTGGACAAGACGGATGACGCTCTAAGGGCTCATCTGTCTTTGATTTCTCATGATTTTGCAGGAACATTGGAGAACGCATAGAGGCTAA
>JAUMVL010000274.1 GCA_030530185.1 Clostridia bacterium
CTCGTTTTGCGGTTCGCCGTATTTCAGCGCCAGCACATTAAACACGACAACGGACGGCGTATCCTCTTTCAGAGCATCCTCAAGCAAATAATACGACTGCCATACCAGCTGCTGTGCCGAGCCGCGAATATACGACACAATCCCGTTCTTTTCGTACAGCGTGATCGGCGAGATGTTCGAGAACACCTCGCAGTCGCCGACAAACAGGAGGTCATGCGGGAGCGTTTCCCGATAATATTCCGCCGTAAGGCTGCCCTCGAGCGGCTTTGTTTGATACTTTGGCATCACAAGCCGCTGCACGAGCCAAAGGCTCGACAAAAGGAGCAGCAGCGCAATAATACCGATACCGATTTTCTTTCCCATATGTCAGAACCGATTGTAAATAAACTGTCCGGCATCGAAGCCGAAGCCATAATACCCGAACACGAAAATCGTAAACAGCAATGCACCATATACGAGCAACTGCACACCAAGCGGCTTTTGCAAAAACTTGGGTGTCAAAAGTCCTTTTCTCTGGACGAGCGAAACCGCAAGCATTCCGAAAATCCCGATGCCCGCCGCCGCATAATCCGCACCGGACAAACCGAGTGAAGCGATACCGCCGCGCCACAGCAGCGGCAGGTTCCAGACCGTGAAGATCGAGCCGAACGTTTTCAGCGTTTCCGGCACGGTAGCATAGCAGTCGAACATACGAAGCGAACTCAACAGCAGCACGGTCCGAATCACGGTGAATGCCCGATAGCCCCATGTTGTCCCCAGCTTTGGAAAGCGCTGATGAAAACGTGCATACAGCGGGTTCAACTCCTCACTGATCAGAAGAATCACGCCGTTGCAAAGGCCCCATACAAGAAAATTCCACGAATTGCCGTGCCACATGCCTGTTACGGCCCAGACCGCAAATGTCGCAAGATATACCGGCAGGCGCCGCGCAAACCCGTCGCCGAAACGCCGTGCCGCTTTGGTGAGCCGACGAAGCGGCTTACTCACCGAGATCGGATAATAGATGTATTCCTTGAACCATTCGCCGAGTGTCATGTGCCAGCGACGCCAATACTCGGCAATGCTCTTGGAAAAGTACGGACGATTGAAGTTCTCGTCGATACGAATCCCCAGCGCTCTGCCGATACCGATCGTAATATCGATCCCGCCGGTGAAATCCGCATACAGTGTTGCGGCATAAAGCAGCATGCCGAGGAACGCAAATGCCCCGTTGTATGTGTCGGGGTAGCGGATCAACTGCTTGACCGCAACGAGCAGGCGGTCGGCCACGATCAGTTTTTTCCAGTAGCCCCACAGCATCCGTAAAACGCCTGCCCGAAGATTGTCGGCACTGAACGCGTGCGGTGCAAACAGCGTCTCGCCGAGCGTATCAAAATGGCTGATCGGACCTTGTACAAGGATCGGAAAGAACGACGTAAACAGCAGTACATTCAGTGGATTCTTCTCTGCCGGATACTTGCCGCGCTGCACATCGATTACATAGCCCATCGTCGAAAACGTATAGAACGATGCGCCCATCGTCAAAAGCAGCTTCGAACCGTCCCATGCCGTGCCGAACAGACCGTTCGCCAAGCCGATGATTCCCGCGCCGTATTTCATTGCAAAGAGAATGCCGAAATGCAGTACGAGACACAGCGCCAGAAGCATACGGCGTTTTCGTTCCATCCGCTCGCGATATGCTTTTTTTTCAGGCTTTTCCCAGTCCGCCTTATGCGCGGCAAGCACCGCCTTCTGCTCGTCCCACAGCCGTCCGATGCCGCGTGCGAAAGCAAACGCCGACACCGCGGTAAATGTCAGCAGCAAAAACGCACGCCACCCCGCAAACGCATAAAACACCGCATTTGCGATCAGCAGAACGCCCCTTTGCATCCTTTGAGGCACAAGGTAGTAGACGGGCAGCAGCACCGCAACAAGCAGCGCAAAGCCCCAAGATGGAAACAGCATTACGCGTCCTCGTCCAAGTTCTGAATCACATTATACAGCGACTTTGCCGAACAGAACGTTTCAGGCGTGATCAGCCGCGCGGGAATCACGACATCTAACTCCTCTTCGATCCGCGTAACGAGCATAACGATATCAAACGACCCTAAAATGCCGCGTTCGACAAGATGCTCCTCCTTTTCAAAGTCCACATCTGGATGCAGCTCTGATAAAATGTCCAATAATTGATCCATATAACTCCTTTTTGCTCCGTTTTTCAACGGATTCGGATTCTATTTTTTCACGAAGCAAAGCGCATGCACGGCTCTGCGGTC
>JAUMVL010000275.1 GCA_030530185.1 Clostridia bacterium
ACGCCGGACTGCATATAGCTGACATATATTTTCGCCTCGTCATAGGTGATTATATGATTAAGCTCATATGAAATGTTTTCAACGCAGTAAGCGCACAGCGCATCCTTTGTGCGCACCTCCCAGCAGGCGCTCGCCATATCCGCCGAGATATCCCCATCATAAGCGTTGTCAAAAATCACCGTCCCGCTCTGCGCTCCGCGGTTGACCATGTCTCTTATGGTCCGCTTGAGAGTAAAATAATCCCTGACCGTTATCTTGTCCTCATCGGAACCGCTCTCCTGTGAGGCAGGCAGATAGTCCTCAACGGAAATATACTCCTTATCATACACCCCACCGCACCCCGCAAGCAGGAGCACGGCAAGAAGTGTCCAAAGCAAAACAACGCCCTTTTTCATAAAGCACCCCGTTTATTTTGCATCAATAATATCGTCAAAGCCCCTGCCGAACACGTTCTTCGCATCCGTTACGATGACAAAGGCATTCGGGTCTATCTTTCTTATCATGCGCCGCGCATCGGCGATCTGGGTCTTTTTCAGCACGCTCATTATCACCCGCTCCCTGCGGTGGGAATAAGCGCCCTCAGCGTCAAGGAACGTAACGCCGCGGTGGAGTCCGTTCACAAGCTCGCCCGCTATTTCATCGCATTTATCGCTGATAATATAGAAAATACTTGAAATATCAAAGCCGTAGAGCACAACGTCTATCACCTTGCTTGTGACATAGATCGCTATCACGGCATACATTGCGCTTTCATATATCCTGAAAGCCAGCGCGTAGGCCGCAATAATGCATGCGTCAAGAGCAAGCATTATCGTGCCGAAGTTCATATTGAAATACTTCCTCCGCAGGAGCTTCACAACAATGTCTATACCGCCGGTGGTGCCGCCGGCATAGTATATGATCCCCATACCGGCGCCCTTTATGACGCCGCCTATGATCGCTGCAAGCATTGCATCGTCGGTCGCCGAGATGCCCGTAAGAGCAAGCAGATCAACAAAAGCGGACGACAGGAGCGTCCCTGCGAACGAAGCAATGATAAACTTCCTCCCAAACTTTTTCCACGCATATGCAAACAGCGGCAGGTTCATTGCAAACACCATTGTACCTATCGGAAGCCCGGTAAATTTGTTGATTATCATTGCAATGCCGGTCAGTCCTCCGGAAACTATCGAATTCGGGAACATGAAAAACCTGAATCCGACAGCATACAGGAAGCAGCCGAGTACAATGAGCGCATAGCTCCACACGATCATTGTGCCCTTGCTTTTTCCGGCGCCATTTACGTTATTTGCCGCGTCGTTTTTATCCATTTTTCACCTTTCTGATCTGAATCCGCGTGATCGTTCCGGCAGCAGGCATCACCCGTCTATCAGCGATATCTGCTGAAATTCGCTGTCCTCATCCTTTATGAGAGCGCCCGCAGCCGGTATGCTGCGCACCCTGTACCTTGCGGTATTTTTTATGCTGCTCTCCTCAGCAAACACAGCGCCGGTCATTTTCCGCTTTGCCTTGAGCGACATGACCGCGACGCCCTGCGTACTCCGGCTTGCCTTCGGCTGCATGAGCGATGTGTTGAATATGAGCGCCCTGTTGTCGCTTGCGGTGCAGAGTATGTCCCTTTCGCCCTCAAGCACAAGCACCGCGCATAACGGACTTTTATCCGAATATGCACCGATAAGCTTCTTCCTGTTTGTCTTCGTCTCATATGCGGAAAGCTCCACCCTTGCGATCTTTCCGTTTTCAAAGGCAAACAGCAAATGGTTTTTATAATCCTTCGGGTCAAGCATCGTTATAATGCTCTCTCCCTCATCCATTTTAAGCCGCGTCGGGAGATAGATTCCCAGCGTTGACGCCTTGCAGTCCTCAAAATCCGAAAGACGCGCCTTGTACATCTGCTGGCGGTCAGTAAGAATAAGAAGTTCCGAGGCATTGGTGGCTTCAAAGCTCAGCTTCAGTGCGTCCCCGTCCTTATACTTCTGTTCCCCGCTCATACGCAGCGACTGCGCCGTTATCTTCTTGAAATAGCCCCCTCTGCTCAAAAACAGCGTGACGGGATATGCATCGACGCTTTCCTCTTCATTATACTCCGTTATCTCATCGGAATACACAAGCGTGGTCTTTCTCGGCACGGGGTACTTCTTATTTATGCCTTTAAGCTCGTCTATAATAAGCGACTTTATCTTACGGCGGTTATTGACAGTGGATTCAAGCTCCTCTATATCGCTCTCCAGCTGCTCGGTCTCGCCGGTGCGCT
>JAUMVL010000276.1 GCA_030530185.1 Clostridia bacterium
GGCAGGACGAATGGGAGACGCACGGCGGGCAGTAGAACTGCTGCTTGCAAGCGACGATTCCGCACGGCGGCACTACGCTGCCGAACTGGATGCAGCCAACGCCGCACGCAAAAGTGAGGAACAGCGGATCTTAGTCGAAGCGGAACGGCAGATCGACCCGAGCGTGCCGCATCTGCTGCTGATGCTGCGCGGCGAGGACTGGAATCCGGGCGTGATCGGAATCGTGGCTTCGCGCCTGCTGGAAAAATACGGATGCCCGGTGCTTCTGTTTACACGGCTCGGCGACGAACTCGCGGGCTCGGGACGCAGTGTGCCGCAGGTGGACCTGTTCGGTCTGCTGGCAGCGCACGCGGAGCATTTTACACGCTTTGGCGGACACCTGCTTGCCGCGGGAGCGGCAATGAAACCGGATGCGTTTGATGCGTGCCGACGAACTTTGCTCGATGATCTTGCACGGCGGTTTCCAAGCGGCCTGGCGCGTGAACCGATCGTTTATGAGGACACGCTGTCCGTTGCCGATTGCACCGAGCAATTCTGCCGGGAGCTGGCGCTGCTGGCACCGTTTGGCGAAGCGAATCATGAACCGCTGTTCCGGCTTCGGGGAACGCTTTCGGATGTCGGAATCCTAGGACGCGAAGGCAAGCACCTTTCGGCGACTTTGACGGAAAACGGACATCGGCTGCGCTTGGTCGGCTTTCGCTTCGGCGATCGTGCCGGGGCGCTGCAGGGCGTCGGGGCATGTGAGGTTCTCTGCACGCTGAAAACGAATACGTTCCGGGACAGCACCTCGGTCAACGGATACCTTTCGGAGGTGCGCGCCGCATTGCCGGACGGGCTGTGGACGGCGGCAGATGCCTTTTTGCAGGAGCCGAATGCAGGCAACGCGCAGCGGGTTGCGCGGCATGCGGATGCGCGCCCGAACGAACAGGAAATGCGGGCCGTTTTCATTCGACTGCGCGGTCAGCTTCGAACAGGACTGCGGAGCGAGGATTTGAATGAAATCGCGCTGTTGACGATGCTGGTGCTCTTTGAGAGCGGAATCGTTGCGAGTGCAGACGGACGCTTTTTTGAACAGGTCGTGACGGAAAAGAAGCAAATTACCAACGGACGCTTGTATTCGGCGCTCCATTCGTAGTACAATAGAGGCTGTTATGGAAGACCACGGCGAGAAAGAATTGAAAGACAGGCTGCTCAGTTCGTTCCGAAAGAAGTTCGGAATCGAACAGGGCGAGCAGATGCGCGAGGCGATTGCGTTTGCCGAGCGCGTGCATTGCAATCAGCGGCGGGATGCCGGTGATCCGTTCGTCACGCATCCGCTGACCGTTTCAGAGTACCTGCTCGAGATGGGAATGGACGCGCCGACGATCATTGCGGGCGTGCTGCACGATACGGTCGAGGACGGGGACAACATTCAGGTATCGGACATCGAACAGCGGTTCGGCAAAGAAGTTGCCCTGCTTGTCGACGGCGTTACCAAACTGACCAAGTCCGGCAACCAGACCTATATCACCAAAAAACAGGAACAGACCGAAAACCTGCGGAAGCTGTTCCTTTCGATTGCGTCGGATGTGCGCGTTGTCATCATCAAGCTCGCCGACCGGCTGCACAACATGCGCACGCTGGCCTATTGTACCCCCGAAAAGCAGACGCGCAAGGCCAAGGAAACGCTGGAGGTTTACGCGCCGCTGGCCGACCGCTTCGGCATGGGCGTGATCCGGTCGGAGCTCGAGGATCTTTCGTTCCGGTACATGATGCCGGAGGAGTACGAAAAGCTTGCCGCTGAGGTTTCCGAGCAGCAGCAGGAGCGCATGGAAGCGCTGAACAACGCGATGGAACGGATGAAGGTGCTGCTTGCCGAAGCGAACATCAAGGGCGATATTTCGGGCCGTCCGAAGCATCTGTATTCGACTTACCGCAAAATGCAGCGCAACAACTACAAGCTCAACGAGCTGTACGATCTGATTGCGATCCGCATCATCGTCGATACGGTCAACGATTGCTATGCCGCGCTCGGCGTCGTACATGCAACCTGGAAACCGCTGCCGGGCCGGTTCAAGGATTATATCGCCATGCCGAAACCGAATATGTACCGGTCGCTGCATACGACGGTCATGAACGAGAACGGCATTCCGTTCGAGATCCAGATCCGCACGCACGAGATGCACGAGACCGCCGAGTACGGCATCGCGGCGCACTGGATGTACAAGGACGACAAGAAGGTCATGACCGAGCTCGATCAGAAAACGTCG
>JAUMVL010000277.1 GCA_030530185.1 Clostridia bacterium
ATCCTGAGGAGCGAAGCGACGAAGGATCTCAGAACGAAAAAGTCTTGTCAACAGGTACTTTTTCAAACAACGATTCGGAGATTCTTCACCTTTCGCTTCGCGTCGGGTTCAGAATGACAGACTTTTTTAACAGCCCCTCGGCGTGTCAAAAACTTTTGACACGCTGCCGCAGACTGCCAAGAAGGTGTTCAGAAGCTGTTTTTTCAGCCGAAGGCTGTACTGACGCTACGCCGAGGCTGAAAAAACGGCTAATTTTCGGCGAATCCATAAAAGAAACGGTCGTTTGGGCCGTTTCTTCGTACAGGTTTGCTTTGTTCCTCTTCGCCGAAAATGTTCTGGACACTTTATTGACAATCTGAAGCGGCCGGAAGATTTTCCGGCCGCTTCGTAGCTGTGTTTATGCGGTGTTATGCTTCTTTTTTCCAAACGTTGACGAATGCCGCAGCGATTGCCGCAATCATCGAAACGCCATAGCAAACCATGCTGGCAATTGCGCCGGATGCAGAGGACAGGTTTGCCGGGGTCTGGACCTCGAGGATTACGTCCGCATTCGAGAAGTAGATGAAGCCAAGGCCCTCAACGCGCGCCGCAATCAGGTTGATCAGGCAGAACGCGATCAGAACGGGCGCCACGATCTGGCAGCAGCCCGCAACGAGCTTCAGGACCTTGCCGACCGTACCGTCCAGCTTGAGCTGTCCGATCACAAGCGCCGCGCAAAGCAGGACGATTGCAAGGATCGAGTACAGCACGAGGTTGGAAACGGATGCACCCTGGAAATAACCGGCGCTTCCGACATTGATGGCATAGACGATCAGCGAGATGAGCGTCAGAACGGCTGCGCAGCAAGCAATCCACGCGCCTGCGGAGAATTTCTTAAGATTCATGATTACTGTTCTCCTTTCTTCTTATCGGGAAGGACCGTGAACGCGATCCACGCGAGCGCCGCGAGGCACGCGAGCACGCCGGTCGTCGTCTTGATGGCGGTCAGCGCATTGTCCCACCACGTTGCGACCTTGACGGTCGAAACATTCAGAATCGCGCTGTTGGCGTAGGCAAACAGCTGATACTTGAGGTCCTGTCTGGCCTGGTCGACGAGGTTCTTATCATTCTTAACCGCATCGACGGAGATGTACGCCCACGTCTTATCGACGCCGCCCTCACCCTGGTTGATGTGGTTGTCCTCGGTCGCGAAGTCGGCAACCTGGGTGATGCCGGCCATGACCATGGACTCTGCGTTGAAGTAGTACTTGTTGTTCATCATGTCGGTCGAGACGAGGTCGGTGTAGTTCCACTCGTCACGGAGGATCTTGATGAGCATGCCCTGGTGCGCGGCAGCCGGCGTAGCGCCGATACGGTTGAACGCGATCATGACGGCACGGCAGCCTTTCACGTCTTCCATAGCGCCCTGGAAACCTCTGAGATCGGTTTCACGGAACTTCTGCTCGGTCATGTACGCCGAGATACCGCCGCGGTTGTGCTCCTGATCGTTGAAGCCCATGTGCTTCGGTCCATTCAGAATGCCCATATCCGCACAGCCCTGCAGAATCGCCTGACCGATCCGGTTGGTCAGCATCGGATCCTCGGAGATGTACTCATAGTTACGGCCGTTGTACGGGGTACGGCGCTGCGTGAGGCCGGTGCCCCAGAGATGATAGCGCTGGATCCAGAGGCCGGAATTGCCTTCGACTCTGCCCCACTGATAGGCGAGCTCGGGGTTGAACGAGGAGCCGATCAGCGTTTGGGAGTGAATGTTGAACTTATAGGTCTTGTTGGTCGCTTCATCGGTGTAGCCTGTGGTAAAGCCGGAAACGCCTTCGTTCTGGATGACGATCGGGTTTTCAACGTTGGTCAGAACGTCGCTGCGGCTGCCCCCGTGGATGACTGCGCCGACCGCTTCATCGATCGTGATCTGGGAAACGAGCTCATCCCAATACGGGTCTTCGATGTTGGTGAACTGCTCGTAGCCGACGGACTGTGCATTGAAGCGCACGCCCTTATCGGTGCCTTCGGTTGCAGCGCCGGTGTTGGTGATTTCATAGGTGCGGTTCTGGAGCTCCGCAATCCATTCGTCCTTCTTCGGGCTGTCCGCGATCTTCACCGCGACTTCATTGTAGTTGACCGGATACGTGCCGTCCCAATCCTGACGGGAGAGATAGGTCACGGTGTCCGTGCCGGTCCAGTAGTTCAGATCCGCATCGTCCGCCACGTTGGTGACTTTGACGCCGTTCTCG
>JAUMVL010000027.1 GCA_030530185.1 Clostridia bacterium
CGTATACGGCGTAACGATGATGTCAACGGCAGCAGTCGGCGCCTGCTCCGAACCGGGCAGGTCGAAAAGCGTTGTTTTTTGGCAGCCAAAATAATTTGTTGCAAGCAGAGCTGCCCCGAGAATCATCCAACCGCGTGCGCCGAACCGAGTCTGCATTTAGAGAAAACAGCCTTTCTTTTCACAAGATATTGGGATCGAAAAAGTGATAATTTTTAATCAGATTGATCACTATTCTGCTCCACGATACACATTATAACAGAAGCATTTGAATAAAGTTTGGGGAGTTTGTGAACACTTTTGTGCGATTATATGGCAAACCTGTGTCCGAAACATTGCGAAAAACGCAAAAACAGAACGAAAAAACAATGTTCTTTTTTGGTTTTTTGTCTGTTTCACACTTATTATAGGGAAAGAGAAAAGCACCCGCAAGGGGTGCAAAACGGCGAATGGTGTCTGTTTTTGTCGATCCGCGTCAATAGGGACGCAGCGCCTTTGCCTGCACGGCGGCAATCGCTACCGAAAGCAGGATCTCTTCCCGCCAGCGATACAGCGTCTGCGGCGAGGCGTACAGCTCCATGCTCAGGCGAAGGATCGATTCCTGCACGACACAGCGCTTTGCGTGCGGTACATCCAACTGATACAGCCGCGCAAAAAAAACTTCCCGTTCCGGCGCGGCACTGCGTAAAAACGTACGTACGCGCTCAACTGCCCACACCCATCGCTGCCGCTCGGCAAAACGCTTGCTGTCCCCGCTGCCGCCGCCGTCCAAATACCCCTTCACAAACGCTGCGCTCTCCCGATAGCGCAGGATTTCCGTTTCCGCAATCCGCTTCATCTCTCGCAAATTCAAAGTTCTCATCCCCTTTCATGCGGAACTGTGGAGCATTCGTCCACGCTGCCAGTATAACAGAAATCGGACAGGCTTTGGTGCGTTTCATGGTACAAATGAAAATTATTTATCGGTAAAAACAGGAAGGCGGTTTTTGGCAAGTCGTCGCATCCCATGGGAGACGAAGCGAATCCAAGGCAATGCAAATAAATAATAAAAGAAATATCGGATGAATTTGAGCCATAAAAAAGAAGGAATTGGGATGTTTTTTCGGTTTACAAACGATGCGATATCTGTTAAACTGTTAGAGAAGTATGTCGTAATATGGGTGTGGTATCTGCATCCGATTGGGAACACACATGCTTTGGAATCAGGTTTTATAGGAACAAGAAGGAGGAAGAGGACTGTGAACAGCACGTTTCGCGGCGGCGTTCATCCGAAAGGCCATAAGGAATTGAGCCGGGAGATGCCGCTGCGGGTATTCGATCCGAAGGGCGATCTGGTGTTTCCGCTGGCGCAGCACATCGGAAAGCCCGCCAAGGCAATCGTCAAAAAGGGCGATCCGGTCTTGGCCGGGCAGCGCATTGCGGAGGCGGACGGGTTCGTCTCTGCGAATATCATCTGCTCCTGCTCGGGGAAGGTCAAGGCTGTGGAGAAGCGCCGCACGATCGCCGGGTTGATGCAGGAGTGCATTGTTGTGGAAAACGACGGTCAGTTTACCGCGATCGAGGGCTTCGGTACACGCGAGGATATATCCGGTATCACAAAGGAAGAAATTCTGCGCCGCGTGGCGGATGCGGGCATCATCGGTCTCGGGGGAGCGGGCTTCCCGACGCACGTCAAGTTGGCTCCGAAAAACCCGGACGCGATTCGCTATCTGATTGCGAACGGCGCCGAATGCGAGCCTTACATCACGTGCAACGATCAATTGATGCGGTCCGAGGCCGATACGATTGTCGAGGGCATCGAGATTACGCTGAAGCTGTTCCCGAATGCCGAAGGCGTGATCGCGATCGAGGACAACAAGCCCGAAGCGATCGCCGCAATGGAAAAGGCCGCGGCGGGGCATGATCGCATCCGCGTTCTTCCGCTCTATACAAAGTATCCGCAGGGCGGCGAGCGCAGCCTCATCAAGGTGATTGCAGGCGTCGATTTCCCGATCACGAAGCTGCCGGCGGACGTCGGCTGCATCGTGGATAACGTCGGGACGCTGTATGCGATCGCGCGGGCGGTGGAATACCGCGAGCCGCTGTTTTGCCATGTGCTGACGGTCACCGGTGAAGCGGTTGCTTCTCCGTGCAATCTGATCGTGCGCGACGGAACGAGCTTTGCCGAGCTTGTCGAAGCGGCGGGCGGCATCAAAGAGGGCGTTACGCCAAAGAAAGTCATCTCCGGCGGTCCGATGATGGGCATTGCGGTCAGCACGCTCGACGTGCCGATCACCAAGACGACCAATGCGGTGACGGTGCTCGGTGAAGACATCGTCGAAAAGGCACAGGCGCAGGCGACGTCTTGTCTGCATTGCGGACGCTGCACGACGGTCTGCCCGTCCGGTCTGATGCCGCAGATGATGCAGGACGCGATCCTTGCGGGCGATCTCGAACGGTATGAAACCAAGCTGTACGGGCTCGATTGTGTTGCGTGCGGCTCCTGCACCTATATCTGCCCGGCCAAGCGTCCGCTGACGCAGATGTTTAAGCAAACCAAGGCGGAAATCATGGCCCGCAAACGCGCGGCGGCAGCAGGAGGGAAGAAATGAATGCGGTATTGAATCTGTCCTCCGGCCCGCACGCCAGAGATAAATGGACCACTTCCTTTATCATGCACGTTGTGCTCGCGTCGCTGCTGCCGACTGCGGTCATCGGCGTCATCGTCAACGGATGGCACGCGCTGTTCATCATTCTTGCGTCGATCGTTGCGGCGATCGGAACCGAATGGATTTGGTGCGCGGCGCTCAAAAAGCCGAACTCCGTCAAGGATGGCAGCGCTGCGGTGACGGGCATGATGCTCGCGCTGTCGCTGTCGCCGACGGTTCCGCTGTATATTCCGATCATCGGTTCCGTATTCGCAATCCTGGTCGTCAAGCTGTGCTTCGGCGGCATCGGCAAGAACTTTGTGAACCCGGCGCTGGCAGCTCGCTGCTTCCTGCTGATCTCGTTCGGCCGGGTCATGACGCAGTTCCCGCTGGTGGACGGCATTTCCTCGGCAACGCCGACGGCCGATCTCATGGCGGGCAGAGCCGTCAACATCACGGCGATGTTCCTCGGCAACACGAACGGCGTGATCGGAAGCTCAATCCTGGGCCTGTTGGTCGGCGGCTTGATCCTGTGGGGACTCGACATCATCCACGGCGAAATCTGCTTCTCGGTGCTCGGCGGCTTCACGCTGTTTATGGGGTTGTTCGGCGGACAGGGCTTTGACCCGAAATTCCTGATTGCAAACCTGTGCGGCGGCGGCGTTGTCATGGGCGCGTTCTATATGGCGACCGACTATACGACCTCTCCGGTCAGCCGGCTCGGCCAGCTCACCTACGGCTGCCTGATCGGCGTACTCGGCGCGATGTTCCGCATCTTCACCGAAGCGGCGGACTCGTTCAGCTATTCGATCATCATTGCGAACCTGTTCACACCGTTGATCGACATGTATGTGATTCCGAAGCCGTATGCGTACCGCAAGAACGCGATCCGGCGCGCAAACGGCGAAGCGAGACTGCCGCTGTGGCAGCGGATCCCCAAGCCTGTGATCGCGCTGACGCTGATCACACTGCTGGCGGGTCTGGCGCTGTCGGGCGTTTACACGATGACCAAGGACACGATCGAGGAACAGAAGCGCGCGGCGAACGCGGCTTCCTACCGGGTCGTTGTGCCGGATGCCGAAACGTTTGAAACGACGGCGGAAATCGACGCGGCGATCGAAGCGCTCGGCGAGGATGTCTATGGCAGCAAGTTTGGAAGAGCGTTTATCAATGAGGGCATCGTTGCCAAGAACGCAGCCGGCGAGATCTGCGGCTATGTTGTCAGCGTGACCACCGCCGACGGTTATGAGGGCAACATCACTCTGTCGCTCGGCATTGCGCCGGACGGAACGCTGAACGGCATTGCGTTCACCGAACTCAACGAAACGCCCGGCATGGGCATGCGTGCAGCCGATCCCGAATTCAAGGATCAGTTCAACAACCGGCTGGTCACGCAGTTTGTTCACAACAAGGGCGGCGCGTCCGGCGACAACACGATCGACGCGATCTCCGGCGCATCCACCACCTCCGGCGCGGTCGTCAACGCGGTCAACGCGGGGCTCGACTTCTTCCACAGCGTGATGCAGGGAGGGAACTGATATGAATAAATACATCGAACGCCTGTATAACGGCATTATCAAAGAAAACCCGACCCTGATTCTGATGCTCGGCATGTGCCCCACGCTCGCGGTTTCCACCCGCGCAATGAACGGCATCGGCATGGGCCTTTCGACGACGGCGGTTCTGATCCTGTCGAACCTGGTCATCTCGCTGCTGCGCAAGGTGATCCCGGATCAGGTGCGCTTGCCCTCGTACATCGTGATCGTAGCGTCGCTCGTTACGGTGACCGAGCTTTTGATCGAGGCCTATTTGCCGTCGCTGTACGAAGCGCTCGGCATCTATATTCCGCTGATCGTCGTCAACTGCATCATTCTCGGCCGTGCGGAAGCGTATGCAAACAAAAACACGCCGGGCCTTGCGATCATGGACGGCCTCGGCATGGGCCTGGGCTTTACGATCGCGCTGACGCTGGCCGGTCTGTTCCGCGAGGTGCTCGGCGCGGGTACCGCGTTCGACCTCAAGGTCCTGCCGGACGGCGTCGATCCGATCGGTATCTTCATTCAGCCGCCGGGAGCGTTCCTGATCATTGCGTTCTTCATTATTATCATGAACGCGATCGGCATCAAGACGCGGCAGAGAAAGCTCGTCGAGAACGACGGCTGCGACGGCTGCTGCGCGGCATGCTCTGCCCCGTGTGAGAAAGCGGAGGAGGAAGCGAAATGAAAAATCTGATTCTGATTATGATCACGGGCGCGCTCATCAACAACGTCGTCTTGAATCAGTTCCTCGGCATCTGCTCATTCCTCGGCGTGTCCAAGCAAATGAAGGCGTCGGCGTCGCTGGGCGGCGCGGTCATCTTCGTTATGACGATCGCCTCGGCGGTTGCGAGCCTGCTGTATGATTACGTTTTGAAGCCCTACGGACTGGATTTCATGAAAACGATCGTGTTCATCCTCGTCATTGCGGCGCTGGTGCAGATCGTGGAAATGTTCCTCAAAAAGACGTCGCCTGCGGTCTATAAGGCGCTCGGCATTTATTTGCCGCTGATTACGACCAACTGCGCGGTGCTCGGCGTGGCGCTGACGAACGTGCAGAACGGGTTCAACTTCGTTGAGAGCGTCCTGTCGGGATTCGGTACGGCGGTCGGTTTTACGATCGCAATCGTGCTGCTCGCGGGCATCCGCTCTCGAATCGTGGAGTCCGATCTTCCGAAGCCTCTGCGCGGCGCGCCGATCGTGTTGATCTCGGCGGCACTGATGTCGATTGCATTCATGGGCTTCTCGGGCCTGTCGTTCTGATCGGAGGTGCGGGATGAATACGATTCTGATTACCACGCTCGTGATTACCGTGATCGGCATCATCGTCGGCGCGGGCCTCGTGTTCACGGGCAAGAAGTTCTACGTTGAGATCGATCCGCGCGAGTCCGCGGTGCGCGAAGCGCTGCCGGGCAACAATTGCGGCGCCTGCGGCTATGCAGGCTGCGATGCGATGGCGGCGGCGATCGCCAAGGGCGAGGCGCCGGTAAACGGCTGCCCCGTCGGCGGCGCGGCAAGCACGGCAAAGATCGGTGCAATCATGGGCACCTCCGCGGAGGCCGTTGAACGCAAGACGGCGTTCGTGCGCTGCAAGGGCACCTGCGAGGTTACGCACAATCAGGGCAACTATGTCGGGATCATGGATTGCCGTACGGCAATGCTGTCCGGCGTGAATGTCACCGAGTGCGACTATGGCTGCCTTGGCTTTGGTTCCTGCGCGGCAGTTTGCCCCGAGAACGCAATTACCGTCAAGGACGGCGTTGCGGTCGTGAACCGCAGAAAGTGCGTCGGCTGCGGTCTGTGCGTCAAGGCATGCCCGCGGCATTTGATCGAACTGGTTCCCGAAAGCAAACGGGTCATTGTCCAATGCTCGAACAAGGACAAGGGACCGCTGGTCAAAAAGGTCTGTACGGCGGGCTGCATCGGCTGCGGCATCTGCCAAAAGCAATGCGAATTCGACGCGATCCACGTGACCGACAACCTTGCGCAGGTAACGTATGAGAACTGCACCCAGTGCGGCAAGTGCGTCGAAAAGTGCCCCGTCAAGGTCATTACCCCGCCGGCTAAATCGGCGGAGAACCTTCCCGCTTGATCGAATGTGAGGAAAAGCGATGGAAAAAAGAACAAAGATTATCAAACTGGTTTGTGCGGCGATCGTCATTGCCATTGTCGTTGTGCTGCTCTCGGGCATCATCGGCGGCAAGGATCTGATGTACCATCTCCAAAATCGTGACAAGGTCGGCCCGCTGACCCGTTCGGACATTGCGTATCAGAACATAAGCGCACCAACGGCAACGAGCAAGGACGGCACGGTCAACGCCTCCGATTGGGCGGCTGCCTACCCGAATATCGTTGCGACGATGGGTGACAACGACAAAAACAGCTACGTGATCAGCTATCTTGAGCAGGACCCGTACCTGGTGAACATCTACGAGGGCTACGGCTTTGCGAAGGATTACGGCAGCGCCCGCGGCCATGCGTATACGCTTGAGGATGTAGCCAAAACGCAGCGCCCGCACGCCAAGGCGAACTGTCTGACCTGTAAGACGCCGAACTTTGCCAAGCTCGTCAACGATCAGGGCGTCGGCGTGTATGCGATGCCGTTTGACGAGGCGATGGCGCTGATGGAGGAGAACGTCTCCTGCTACACCTGCCACGGCAACGATGCGGGCAGCGCCGGTCAGATTACGATCACGCATTCGTATGTCAATAAGGCGCTCGGCACGGCGATGGCCGCCATCGATCCGGCAACGCTGTCGTGCGGACAGTGCCACATCGAATACTACTTCACGCCGGCCGACAGCGAAACGATGATGCCGTATTCCGATGTGTCCGCGATGACGCCGGATGCGATTCTGAACTATTACAATGCGATGCAGATGCCGGACGGTTCGGTCGGATTCTATGACTGGATTCAGCCGAGCACCGGAACGAAGATGCTCAAAGCCCAGCATCCCGAGACGGAAACGTATCTTTCGGGCAAGCATGCGGCGCTTCTGAACTGTGCCGATTGTCATATGCCGATGGAGATGGCCGAGGACGGCACCGTCTATCACAGCCACCTGCTCGTCAGCCCGCTCGAGAATGCAGCGCTGCTCTCCACCTGTGTGCAGTGCCATGGAGACACGGATATGGTCAACATGGTACACCGCTTGCAGGATCGCGTGACCGCGCGGGAGACCGAGGTCGGCAACAAGCTGTCCGATTTCAAGACGGCATTGGCTTCCGCAGTGGAAACCGGCAAGATGGGCGAAGATGCGTTGGACGCAGTGCGAGCGATCTATCGCGAAGCGCAGTGGTTCTTTGATTTCTGCTATGTCGAGAATGCCGAAGGCGCGCACAACTCCGAGCTTGCGTTCTATTGTCTCGACACCGCCGAAGCAAAGATTGCCGAGGGCATGCAGCTGCTCGGCCTGTAACACCCCCCTTGGACGGATGGCACGGCAGAATCGGCTTACGCTCTCTGCCGCGCTTTTTTCGGAAAGAATGGAAACGCTGAAGAAAATCTGGAAATACCTGTCCTCGATGCAGTTTGCAATTCTGCTGCTGCTGGTTCTTGCGCTTGCATGTGCGCTGGGCAGCTTTATCACGCAGGGGCAGACCTTTGACTGGTACGCCGCACGGTATAATGAGCGCATCGCGGCGCTGATCCTTGCCGTGCAGCTTGACGACGCGTTCCACAGCTGGTGGTTTATCGCGATCACCGCGTTTTTGTGCCTGAACCTGCTGCTGTGCAATGTGATTCGGCTGCCGCAGTTGATCCGGCGCACCAAGGCGGAAGGTGATCCGCATGCGATCATCGGCGCGGCCTGCGACGTGTCGCAAAGCGGAATTGCGGATCCGAAAGCCGTCTTTTCGGCGCTTCGCATGCAGCCGAAGGCCGTTTTTGTGGACGGAAAGGAAGCGCTGGTTGCTTCACAAAACCGGATCGGCCTGTGGGGCGCGTGGGTGTGCCATCTCGGGATTTTGCTGCTGATCCTCGGCTTCGGACTCGGACAGATGACCAAAACCGAGTACGTCGTCTACGGCGTGCCCGGGCAGACGCGCATGATCGGGGATACCGGGTGGTTTCTGACGA
Source organism: Clostridia bacterium (assembly GCA_030530185.1). Classification (GTDB taxonomy): domain Bacteria; phylum Bacillota; class Clostridia; order Christensenellales; family CAG-138; genus UBA3792. The sequence continues at coordinate 8,238 of JAUMVL010000027.1, forward strand.
TCGACGATTTTCGGATCGGACTGCGCGAGGACGACACCGTCGAGCAATATACCGCGGACATCACGGTGTTCCGGGCGCCGCAGGGCTCGACGACAATGCCGGATGCAAGGCGCGCATCGATCTCAGTCAATCACCCGGCGAAGCTGTTCGGCATGACGTTTTATCAGAACTCGACCGGCTGGGCGGCGCGCATGAACGTTGCGAAGGCGGGCGAACCGCTGCAAAGCGAGGTCGTATGCGCGGGAGAGTATTTGACGGTAAAGGACCTGCCCGAACTTGCGATCTATCTGGCTGCATTCTATCCCGATTACGCGCTGGTTCCCGGCTCCGGCCCGATGACGCTTTCGGGGCAGCTGAACAACCCTGCATACCTGTATTCGGTGTACTATCGGGACGAGCTGCTCGGCATGAATGTTTTGATGCCGGATGAGGAGTTGACGATCGATGATTATACGGTTACGTTCTGCGAGCCGCAAAGCTATACGCTGATTTCGATCAAGCGCGATGCGTTTGCCTGGCTTGCGTTTGTCGGCGGCGTTGTAACGACGATCGGTCTGTTTCTTGCCCTCTATCTGCTGCCGAAAAAGGTCTGGGCGATTCGGGATGAGGACGGAACGTGGACGGTGCGCGGCGCAAGCCGCAAGGGCGGTGCGATCTTTCGGGACCGGTTTTTGACCGCGACAGGCGGCACAGAAAGGAATGAATCATAATGCTTGCAGTAGAAAATACGCTGTTTACGATCGTGATGGTGCTGTATTTTGCGGCGATGGCGCTGTATTTTGTGTTTATCGCGATCAAAAAGGATCCGGTAGCAAAGATTGCCGTCGCGCTTCAGGTGATCGGCCTCGTCCTCCACACCGCCGCGCTCATTTGCCGCGGCATCGGGGCGGGACGGCTTCCGCTGACAAATCAGTATGAGTTTGCGACCTCCTTTGCATGGGGTTTGTGCCTGGTGAGCCTGATCTTTGTCTGGAAGTTCCGGTTTCCGGTGCTCGGAGCGTTTGCCGCGCCGGTGATCTTTTTGGTGATCGGATATGCTGCAATGCAGAGCAAGGAGGTTCGCGAGCTGATGCCGGCGCTTCGGAGCAATTGGCTGGGCTTCCATGTTTCGACCGCAATCCTTGCATACGGCGCGTTTGGCGTGTCGTTTGTGCTTTCGATCATCTTCCTGCTCCGCGACCGCATGAAGACGCAGGGGTTTTTGGATCAGCACATCCCACAAAAGGAGAAGCTTGACGTCATCAGTTACCGCAGCGTCGCGCTCGGACTGCTCTTTCTCACCTTCACGATCGTCACCGGCGCGATCTGGGCGGAACGCGCCTGGGGCAGCTATTGGTCGTGGGATCCCAAAGAGACCTGGTCGCTCGTCACCTGGATTGTCTATGCGGCCTATCTGCACCTGCGCATCCGCCGCGGCTGGCAGGGCAAAACTGCGGCGATTTTCGCCGTCATCGGGTTTGTCTGCGTGATCTTCACCTATATCGGGGTGAACACGTTCCTGCCCGGCATCCACAGCTATGCATAACGTAATTTTGCTTTGGCACATCCGCATCGGATGTGCTTCTTTTTTGGGGGAAACGCTTCCGATCGGCGCAGAACAGGAAAATATTTGAGTCAAATCTTCCGTTCCCCTATTTTCGTATTTCCTGTCCGAAAAATGTCATAGAATGGGGCAAAATGGCCGAAAACTGCGGATTATTCATACTTTTTTCGAATATTGTTAACAATAAGATAGTGATTTTACCTAAAGTTTATGATATTATATTGTCGTACCATTGGAATTTTGGGAGGATATGTCCCACCCGGACATTGCCCCGAATGGACATAAGGAGGCGCTATGGAAGAATATTGGAATCCGGACGATCCTTCGGTCGTCGAAACCGATGAACAGGCAACGGCGGATCAGAATGTCATGGATGACCCCGAACCGGTGGAAGAGAAGCCGAAGCCCAAGAAGAAAAAGAAAAAGACGTTTAAGCGGAGACTGAAGCGCGCGCTGCGGCGGTTCTTTAAGCTCCCGCTTCTGACCCGCTGCATCGCACTCGGTGCGGTCGTCGTCATCCTGGTTGCGATGATCGTGCTGCTTGTCGTGCTGCCGAAGAACTGTAAGAACGAAGCTGCCGGCGCGAAGGATCTCGTGACCGAGAGCACATCTCCCGAAGTGGAGGAAACGCCGACCGAAGCGATCGAGCAGGTTTCCGAACCGACCAACACGCCTGTACCGACCTCGACGCCGATTCCGACGCTGCCGTCCACTGCGCTGAAGATGAACGATCGCGACGCGGTCATTCCGTATATTCGTGCGCGGCTCGTGGAGCTCGGTTATATGGAGATGCCGGCAACGAACGACGAGCTGTACGATCAGGCGACGTTCAATGCGGTCAAGCGGTTCCAGTACCGCAACTTCCCGGACAATATCAAGGACTGGGACGGTTACATCGGCCAAAAGACCTACGACAAGATGTTCTCGAGCGACGTCAAGGCATTCTACATCAAGAGCGGCGATTCCGATACGAAGCTGTATGACGGTGAGCTTGTTACGAAGATGCAGCGCCAGTTGATCGCGCTCGGCTATCTTAAGACGGCAACCGGCACCTGCGACAAGGCAACGGTCGATGCGATTCGTCAGTTCCAGAAGAAGAACAGCTTAACGTCCGACGGCGTCGCCGGTCTGTCCACGCTGAACCTTCTGAAGCAACTGGCGGCCGACGCACAGGCCTCGCCTGCGGCAACGGACACCATGCCGGTGCCCGCGGATACGGCGGAGACCACGGACGCAACCGGAACGGCTGACGCACCGGCCGAAACGACCGATGCCGGAGCCGGCGCATAAAGATCCATTTTGAACCCAAGAGGCTGTTGCATGACAGATGCGACAGCCTTTATTATCAAAAGAACGAAAAAATCAGAAAAAACCGCTTGACATTCCGGTTGGTGGAACGTGTATAACAAGAGGGAAGAATACGGGGTGAGAGGATGAAGATCAAGCAAGTAGAGGAATTGGCAGGCATCAGTCGGAAGAATATCCGCTTCTATGAGGAGCAGGAGCTGCTTTCTCCAAATCGCGCGGAAAATGGCTATCGCGAGTACGGGTTGGATGATGTCCGAACGCTCAAACAGATTCGGCTTTTGCGTATGCTCGGCGTTCCGATCGAATCAATCCGTCAGGTGATTCACGGTCAGATGCCGCTGACGGATTGTCTGGAACGACAGAAGCTCGTCATCTCACGGCAGCGGGAAAGCCTGAATGCGATCGAGGCGGTTGCGGAGCAGATGCAGAAAAGCGACGATGCACGTACATTGGAAACGTTGGATATCGATGCATGGTTCGAACGGATTGAACGGATGCAGCGGGAGGGAAAGACGTTCCGCGATCCGACGACGACCGACGTGCAGCGAAAAAAGCTGACGGGAGCATGGATCGGCGCAGGATCGTTCACGGCCATTCTGCTGATCCCTGTCATCGCGGTGATTTGGGCCAACGGAAAGGAGCCGCTTCCATTGCCACTGCTATGGATCACGATTGCTTTGCCGCTTGCCGCAATCATAGGATTGTTCGTATCTCTTTATCAACGTATTCGGGAAATCAAAGGAGGAGAAGAAGATGAAGCTGCTCAGTATTGAAACAATTCCGGGACAGGATTTCGAAGCGCTCGGCATGGTCAAAGGCGCAGTGGTGCAGACAAAGCACTTCGGCAAGGATTTCATGGCAGGACTCAAAACGCTTGTCGGCGGCGAGATTGTCGGATATACCGAAATGCTCAACGAAGCGCGGCAGATCGCCGTCAAGCGCATGGTGGACGAGGCGAAGGCGATGGGCGCGGACGCCGTTGTAGGCGTGCGATACGGCTCGGCACAGATGATGCAGGGCGCAGCCGAGGTGATCGCCTATGGAACCGCCGTGCGGTATCTCAAAAAAGAGGGTGACAACGCATGAGCGGCACGGTCCCGGCGGCCTCGATTGTTTCCATGCTGCTGACGGGAATTTGCGTCTGCGCGCTGCCGTTTATTCTGTTTGTCTACTTCAAACGGAAAAAAGGCGCGGATGTACTCCCGTTTTTCGTCGGTTGGGGCGTATTCTTTCTGTTCGCCTTGGTGATCGAAAGCCTTCTGCATAATGTGTTTTTGGTATGGCTGCCGATCGGGAAGACCATTTTGGGAAACATCTGGCTGTATGCGGTCTACGGCGGTCTGATGGCGGGACTCTTTGAGGAAACGGGACGGTTCGTCGCGTTTTCTACGGTGCTGAAAAATCGGCAGAGCAAGGACGTCAATGCCTTGATGTACGGCGCGGGACACGGCGGGTTTGAAGCGATTATGATGGTCGGCGTGACGTATCTTGGCAATCTGGTGTTTGCCGTACTGATCAATACCAATCAAACGGCAATCCTTACGGCGGGACAGCCCGCCGAGGTCGTCCGGCAAATCGAAACGGTGCTGCGTCAGCTGATAGAAAACCCTGCTTGGACCTATCCGCTTGCTCTGTGTGAGCGTATATTTGCCATTGCGGTGCATATCGGGCTTTCCGTGCTCGTATGGTTTGCAGCGAAAAAGTCCGATCAACGGTACCTGTATCCGGTTGCGATTCTGCTGCACGCTGCAACGGATGCAATTGTGGTGCTCCTTGCGCAGGGGGCGGGATGGCCTGCGCCGGCGGTCGAAGGCGCGGTGGCGCTCGCTGCGGGCGGCATCCTGCTGATTGCCCGGGCGGTCTGGAAACGGAACACGAAGACAGACTCAAATGTAAATGAACAGGAAGCTGCCGCATAACGCGACAGCTTCTTTCTCTTGATCGTTATTCGCCCTGCGCCGCCGCAGCGACCTCATTATCGACGAGCTCCGAAAACGCGGGGCGGGTCGTTAAGACTCCGTTGTATTCCATGATGTCGAGTAGACGGTCATAGTCGGCTTCGTTCATGGTCAGCTCGGTTTTCCAGCTGTCGGTTTCACGATAGGATTTTGCAACGATCATCAGGCTTTCGAGCGACGTATCGGGGAAATACGGCTGCATCGCCTCGGCAACTTCCTGATCGGATGCGGTCTGAATCCATACCTGTGCGCGGTGGATGGCGCGCAGGAACGCCGCTACCTCGGGTGAATTGCGGTTCTGCTCGGTTGCAAAGTAGCAGGTATAGGGAACTTCGCCGGATTCGAGACCGATGTTCGCAACGATATAGCCCTTGCCGGCGTTCTGGAACTCGGTTGCAGTCGGCTCAAACAGCGTGACATAGTCGCCTTCGCCGCCCTCAAACGCACCGGCCATCAGGTTGAATTGGATCGAGTCG
>JAUMVL010000028.1 GCA_030530185.1 Clostridia bacterium
GAAGAAGCCCGGGGCGTCGATCAGGTTGATCTTCGTGTTCTTCCACTCCAACGGCGCAAGCGCCATGTTGATGGAGATGGAACGCTTGATTTCCTCGGGGTCGAAGTCGGTTGTCGGAGCATTGTTCGGGAAACGGTCCACCAGGCCCGCATTGTAGAGCATGGCTTCGGTCAGAGTCGTCTTGCCCTCTCCGCCGTGTCCAAAGATGCCGATGTTGCGAATCTCGTTCGCGGTGTAAAATTTCATTTGTGTTCCCCCTATATGGTTTGCTTTTTCCAAATTTTTCAGATCCGCTTACACGGATTGAGCCATTATAGTCAAATCACAGTATAACAGAAAAAAATCCATCTGTAAACCTCCACTTTGACCAATTTTTCGTTTTTTATGAACTTTTTCGTTCACGCCGCAGCGTTTTCCGAAAGGTACGCAATCGCCTTTTGCAGCTGCAGATCGAGTTCGAGCGGGATATTCGCGGCCGCATACATCCGTGCGTTTTCCGGGTTTTCGACGGTCTCGTCCGGCTCGATCCCTTCGCCCTGAATGCATACGCCGGACGGCGTATAGTACGCTTCGGTCGTGATCTTAATGTACCCGCCGGTTCCGGCCACCGGGAAATACGACTGAACGATCCCCTTGCCGAACGTTCTTGTTCCGATCAGATGGGCGCGGTCGTGATCCCGCAGCGCGCCGGAGAGCAGCTCGCTCGCCGACGCCGAATTCTCGTTGACGAGCAGCACCATCGGAAACACGTACCCCTCCTGCTCGGTCTTGTAATCCTTCTGCCGATCGGTCCGCGAGCGCAAAGAGGTGATGACAAGGCCTTTGGGCAGGAAAAGATCGGCAATGTCGCATACGTCGTACAGCGATCCGCCCGGGTTGTCGCGCACATCGAAGATCAACGACTGCATCCCCTGCTCGCGCAGCGCCTCGATCGCCTCCTTGACCTCCGTTACACAGTCTCCGCGGAACCCGTTCAGATGCAGGTATCCGATCGAATCGGTCTGCATCCGATACGTCACGGTCGGCGCATAGATCTCGCGCGCGGTCACGGTAAACGAAAGCTCCGTTCCGTCCCGCAGAACGAGCATCTCGTTTCGTCCGCCGTCCTCGGCATGCATGGCATTCAAAAAGGTTCCGAGGTCCAGCCCGTCGGCTTTGACGCCGTTCAGCTCCGTCACACGATCTCCGCTCAAAAGTCCCGCCTCCTCGGCAGGCGTCCCGGGATAAACCTGGATGATCTCGAACTGCCCGACATCCCGCTGCTGGAGCACGATGCCGATCCCGGTGTAGTAGCCCGAATTGCTCTTGGTCAGCTCGGCATACTCCTCGGCCGAATAATACTGCGAATACGTATCGTTCAGCGATTTCGTCATGCCGGCGATCGCACCGTCCACAAGCGTATCGGATTCCTTTTCATAAAAATAGAAATTCGACCGAATGATCTCCATCGCTTCGCGCAGGATCGTCGTCTCTTCTTTCCCCGAAAAGAGCAGAACCGCAACGGTCACGACTGCGGTCAGCAGAATTGACAAACCCCATACGACGCCGAGCAGCACACGATTGAGCCGCTTGGGCTGTTTCTTTTCCGAAACGGAATTGGATTGTAACGTTTCCATAAAACCACCTTACGGAAAAAGAGCGCTGCTCGGCGCTCTTTCGATTGCGGGAAAAGAACGGATTCCTCAGAGCGCGTACTGCTGCAAAAACGCCGGGAGCGTTTCTTTGGCGCCGCTGACGGAAAGCGTCAGACGAATGTTGTGCTGTTTGGTAAACGATTCGAGCTCGTGGAACAGCTCCTCCAGCGTCGCAAGATCATGCCGCACCAGATTCAAAAACCCGTCGACGAATACATATTCCAAATCGTGGTCGGATGCCGCTACACCGCAAAGAAAGCCATAGAAGGTTTTAGGGCCCGTAATCCCGTACTCCACCGCATTGATAAAACGGATTGCCAGATTCAGATCGAACATATAGCGATCGTCGTCATCAATAAACACAACGCTGCCGCTTGCCTCTTTGGCAGCACGATTGGCAAGGTCCAGAATTTTCTTTGTTTTGCCGGTTCCTTTTTCCCCGAAAATGATTTGTATCACGTCTACACCTCCTGTTTCCTGTGTGCTTATATTATACCCTGCTTTTTCCGATCTTTCAAGCCCTCCGGCAACTTTTCCACAAGTCGTTCACAGTTGACCGTTCCCCCTTCCGGCAGAAAAAAGCACGAATCCCCTATTGAAACGCGGGACAAATCATACTATAATGAACGCACGAAGATCGGAAAGGATCGAATCAATATGTTCAATCAATTTCTCTTGCCGCTTATGGAACAACCGCACCTGTTCGGCGCATACGCGCTGATTGCCTTTTTGCTGACGACGATCCTCCTCCATGCGGATCTGCCGTTTCTCCCGCGCGATCAGGGCCGGCAGTACGCCGTGAACGGAGAGCTCTCCAAGGGCAAGGTGCGCGGCGTCGGCCTCGTGATGCTGATCTGCTTTCTGACATGCGCCGTGCTGTTCATCCCGTTCAGCCTCGAATTCATGTTCTACGCGCTGATCCTGCTTGCGGAAATGTTTTCCGGCTACCTCGACGACGCTTCAAAAATCCCGTGGTCGGATTACAAAAAAGGTGCGATCGACCTGATCGTTTCGGTTCTGACCGCCGTGATCTTTCTGCTGCATGACAGCCCCGTGATCTGGTTCGGCGCCCATGCGGTCACGCTGCATCCGGTCGTGTACGGCATCTTGGCGACCGTGCTCGTATGGATGAGCATCAATGCGGTCAACTGCTCCGACGGCGTGGACGGGCTCTCCGGCTCGGTGGGACTTGTGTCGATGCTCAGCTTCCTGGTCATCTATCCGGACGAGCTGACGCCGGAATACCACGGCTACATCCTGCTGTTCGCCGCCGTGATCGTTTCGTACCTGCTGTTCAACGCGAACCCGAGCAAGGTGCTGATGGGAGACGCCGGTTCGCGCCCGCTCGGCGTGCTGCTCGCAGTGCTTGCGATGAAGTCGCATCATCCGTTTGCGTATCTGCTCCTGTGCGCCGTGTTCCTTCTCGACGGCATTACGGGCCTTGTCAAAATCTTCTTAAAGCGTTTCTTCCATATCAGCATTCTGAAGAACACCCGTACCCCGCTGCACGACGAAATGCGGAAAAACCGCGGCTGGTCCGATACGCAGGTCGTCATCCGTTTTGCGATCATGCAGGTAATCTGCTCGCTGCTCTGGTATGTAACCGCACTGTAACAAAGCATACAAAATCCCGTCCGGCGCCAAACAGGAACGGACGGGATTTTTTTCGGATTTTTATGGCCGGAACCGGTCCGGAAAGTTCGCTTTTGCGTAATTCGATCCGGCTGCGCCGATGAACGTGAGCACATCCCAGCTCGGCGCGGAGTACGTGTAGCCGCCGTTCGCGTACGAATCGCAGCGCGTCGTACTGCGCTCGGGCATTGCGGGACCGACTTCATAGACGCCGTAGCCCGCCACATCGTCGAACGTGCGGATCATGCGCTGCACCGAGTTCGTGGAAGCTTCGGAGGAATACACATTGCCCTCGATCGTAATCAGCCGCGCCGGTGCAAACGTCGTCGCCGGAACGACCATCTCCACGATGCCGCAATGCGATACGATGTCCGGCTTGGCGTTGAGATTGTAAAACACGATGTCGCCGGTCTTGGGGATATAAGTGTTCCAATCGCGCCAAAGCCCCGCTTTTTTGAGCAGCAGCTCGTGCCGCATGCAGGACTGTTCGCGCGGATAATCGTCCTTGCCCGCATAGTGCAGGCAGAAGGACACGAACATATCACACCAGTAGCCGTACGTTCGGCCGAACCACTCGCCGTAACGCGTATAGCCCTTGAGTCCGTCCTGCCGGTGGAAGATCGTATCGGTCCGGCTTTCCCGGTACCCGATCTGGGACCGAGCGATCGTGATCAGATCCTTTCGGAAATCCCCGGTCATCGGAAGAAACCGCCACGTTGCGTACCAGTAGTTCAGCCGTTCGTGATCCTTAGGCAGATCCCGCTTTTTGGGGCCCACGGTCAGCGACTCGAGATAGGAAACCTCGAAACCGGCAGGCGGTTCCGGAAGAACGGTATCCGATTGTGATTCCGCCGCCGCAGAGCCCGGGCACAAAAGCATCAGGACGGATGCGGCAATGGCAAGAAGTTGTTTGCGCATAGCAGCCTCACAAAAACAAGAGAAAATGATCCTTCATTTCTTACACTATATCAAACGAAAAAACGGCTGTCAATCCCCGATCCCGGCCGTTTCGGGTACAAAAAAACCGCTCAAACGAGCGGTTCTTGGCTGCCGAACTAGGATTCGAACCTAGACAATACGAGTCAGAGTCGTAGGTGCTACCATTACACAATTCGGCATTATCCCGAGTAAAATCCCGCCGTGCCGTCCGCTTTCGGGTGATAATACCCGCCACTCGGCAGGTGGGTACACTGCGGAGCCCGCAATCTTCCCGTCGAAGCGGGCTTGATTTTAGGTCGACCGACGCGTGCTTTCCCGTAATCACTCTGTGGGTTTATCACAATAAAACGTAACGCACACCGCAGGATTTCCGTTCTGGTGGGGTTAGTTGGGCTCGAACCAATGACCTCCACGATGTCAACGTGGCGCTCTAACCAACTGAGCTATAACCCCAAGCGCGTATTTTATTATACACAACTTTATCCAAAATGCAAGTCTTTTTTTCAAATTTACGAATTTTCTTTCCGTCCGAGCGGTAAAACACGCGGCAGGATCGGCCGAAAGCGGCGAAAAAATTCCTTCGCCTCGATCAGCAGCGAAACCGCAAACAGCCCGAACAGCGTTGCCGACGTGCCCGCCTCCGTCCCGATATGCAGCACGCTGTATCCGAACAGAAACTGATCCATCAACGTCACGCAAAACGTGCTGACATACGGCGACAGCGCCAAAAGCAGTGCGCGCTCGGAATCGGATTGCCTGACAAGCGCAGCAAATGCGACGGCGGGCAGGATCATCCATACGCCCGGTTCCGCCGTCGGGAACCGGTCAATCAGCCGCCAGCCCACGATTCCGGTCAAAACGGCATACAGCACGGTGCGGATCGGATGCGCGGTCTGCTCGGTCACCAGCAGATACAGCAGCAGCGCATTTTCCGCCGCATACAGCGCAACGCGATCCTCCCGAACGGTCGGAAACGCAAGCAGCGCCGCAAGAACAAGCAGCGCTATTGCCCAGCGAACCTTCGTGCGTCTGTCCCTGCGGTCCCATCCGCCGAGGAGCAGCAACAGATGCATCGCAATCAAAACCATCGAAAAATACAACGTATCACACCCTTTCCGTTTCGGTTAGGATGTGAAAATCGCCTGCGGATTATGACCTATTTCAAACGCCTGCCGTTGCCGTAAACGGCAACAATATCGCCGGGCTCGGTGCGATAGACGGCACGCTCGAACCGCTCGGTCAGCGTCAGCCGGTCCGTATCGGGCAATCTCCGATCGTCGATCACGACCGCATGCAGGCGGTTGCCCGCCGAAAACCCCGGCTGCTCGCCAAAATACATCGCGCCGGCCGATGTCCCGAGATAAAACGCTTCGGCCACCGACAAAAACGGCGTTGTCCAGTGCGATTCGATCGTTTTCATTTTCGAGCCGCGAATCGACATCTGCATCACTTGCAGCATCGAAAGCTGCGCCCCGCCCGCAATGTCGCTGCCGAGCAGCACCGGAATTCCCTCCGTCAGCATCTGCCGGATCGGCGCGATGCCGCTTGCGATGTTGATGTTGGAATCGGCGCAGTACACGACCGATACGCCATAGTCCTTGATCGCCTTGCGCTCGACCTCGTCCGAGTACACGCAATGCGCCATCAGCGTGCCGGGCTTCCACAGTCCGAACTTGGCGTACGTTTCCCAGTACCGCTCGGTATCGGGATGCAGCCGGTGCACCAGCGCGATCTCCTGCGTGTTTTCGGAAAGATGCGACTGCACGGGAAGGTTCCGTTCGTTTGCGATCGAGCCGAGCCATCGCATCAGCTCGTCGGAGCACGCCGGCGTAAAGCGCGGCGTCAAAATCGGCCGGATGTCGGCAAACCGTTCGCACGCGGTCAAAAAGCGCAGGGTCTCCGCTTTGCTTTGTTCCGTCGTCTCCTGATAGTACGATGCGCCGTTTCGGTCCATCTGGACCTTTCCGACATAGCCCGAGATGCCGGCGCGTTCCAGCTCCTCCATCAGAATCAGCGTCGCATCGGTGTGCAGCGAGGAAAACATGCAAACGCGCGTCGTGCCGTTTCGGACCAGCTCCTTGCCGAGCTGCGCATAGATGCGCCTTGCATAGTCCGGATCGGCAAAGCGCGCCTCCGCCCGAAACGTATACCGGTTGAGCCATTCAAGCAGCGGCAGATCCATTCCCATCCCGAGCATCGGATACTGCGGCGCATGCAGATGCATATCCGTAAACGCCGGCAGAATCAGCCTTCCCGAAAAGTCCTCGACCGATGCGGATTGAAACCGTTCGGGAAGCTCGGAAAACGTTCCGAGGATCCGGTCGTTTTCGTACACCAGATAACCGTTTTCGATGCAGGTAACCGTACCGCATGCCGGCGCAAAAATCAGATTTCCGTGCAAAACGCGTTTCATGTGTTTTCCTCCGGTTTTTGATCGACATCCAAAAGTTCCCGCTTCGCTGCGTCCACCGTGATCAGGCGGTCCATGTGCCGGTGCAGCACCTGCTTTCCCCCGCGATCGCCGGCCAGGGCTTTCAGCTCCTCCCGATACCGCATCGGAAAGACGACCGGATTCCCGATCCCGTCCTCCGACCTTGGCGCAACGATCGCATCCGGATGCGCAAAAAACGTCTCGATCAGACGCAGTACGGTATGCCCGGTCAGATACGGCTGGTCGGCCACCGAAAACAGCAGCCCGTCACCCGCCTCCGCTTCGACCGCCTCGATCCCGAGCCGAATGCTGTGCGACACGCCGCGATCGGGCGCGGGGTTGGTCGCCACGGTAAACCCGAGCCGCTCTGCCGCCTCGATCCACATCGTCTTGTCCGGCTGAATCACCAAGATCCGCCGATGCAGCGCAGACGAAACCGGTTCGTCGGCGTATAAACGAAGCGTTCGCATCAGCATCGGCACGCCGTCAATCGGATAGGACAGCTTGTCGGCCCCGAAGCGCGTCCCGCTGCCTGCGGCAAGCAGGATCAGGTTCACCGAAGGCGAGGTCATTTTCTCGTCCTGCCCGACGGCTGCCGGAACACGTACCGGCCGCAATGCGGCTGGATCAGCGTTCCGTCCTGTACAACAAGCTCGCCGTTCAGAATCACGTCGCGCGTGCGTCCAAGCACCGCAATCCCCTCATAGGGCGAATTGTCGCAGGCATGCAGGTTCGTCCGATACGAGATCGTATGCGGATCGTTCGGATCAAAGATCGCAATATCCGCGTCGCTCCCTTCCCGCAAAACGCCTTTTTGGGGGTACATGCCGAAAATCTTTGCCGCATTTTCGCTGAGCAGCGCCGCCATCTGTTCGAGTGTGAGGTATCCCGCCTGCACCGCATAGGTATAGACGAGCTCCGCGCGGTTCTGGATCCCCGCGCCGCCGTTCGGGACCGCGGCAAAGTCTCCGTGGCCGAGCGCCTTTTGCGCCATCGTAAACGAACAGTGATCGGTGCCGATAAAGTCGATCGCACCTTCGCCGAGCGCGGTAAGGAGCGCTTTTCGGTCATGCTCAAGCCGCAGCGGCGGCGACATGATGAACTTCTCCGCGTCCGGCTCGTTATAGAGTGCTTTGTCGAGCACAAGGTATTGCGGACACGTTTCGACGTAGACCTCCACGCCGCGGCCGCGCGCTGCTTCGACCTCGTCGAGACTCGCTTCGCACGAAAGGTGCACGACCCATGCCGGAGCGTCGGCCAGCTCCGCCGTGCGCATCAACGCGGAAACGCCTGCGGCTTCGACCACGTCCGGCCGGGACTCCGCGTGCGCCATCGGGTCGAACCGCCCCATCGCGTGGAGCTCGTCAATGCGCGCATTCAAAAGATCAAAGTTTTCGCAGTGCACGCCGACGATGCAGTCCCGCTCGGCGCAGTACCGGATCGCATCGTAGATTTTGCCGTCGTCCACGCGCATCGCAGGATAGACCATGTACATCTTAAACGACGTCACGCCCTGCGCGATCATCGCGTCGATCTCGGCCTTGCGGGCTTCGTTCCACTCCGACACGGCAAGGTGGAAGCCATAGTTGCAGCTGCTCTTGCCGTCGGCCTTTCGATGCCATTTTTCGAGCGCATCCTGCATCGTCATGCCGCGATCCTGCGTCGCAAAGTCGAGGATCGTCGTCGTGCCGCCGACCACCGCGGCCCTGGTGCCGGACTCGAAATCGTCCGCCGTCGTCGTTGTGGTCAATTCAAGATCGAGGTGCGTGTGCGTATCGATGAATCCGGCGAACACATAGCAGCCGCTTGCGTCGATGACCCGGTCCGCCGCTTCGTTCAGGTGCGGGCCGATTTTGCGGATGATGCCGTCCTCGGTGAAAACATCGCTTTTTACTTGCCCGTCGGAGCGAACGACCGTTCCGTTTCGGATCAGAAGTTTCATGGATCGGCTCCTTTCTGTCCCTTTTCTTGATTGAATTATACCATGTCCGCTGTCAACAGGCAATCGAATTTCACCAAATTCTTTTCGTCGGGCTTACTTATTTTTTACGACCCACTTCCCAATCGGGAAAACCTGTGCTATACTGTATTTGTATCAGACTATCATCGCAAAGGAGGCAATTATGGTAGTTGGCAAAAGCGTCCACCGCGTCGATGCATTTGACAAGGTGACCGGAAGGGCCCGTTACACGGATGACCTGTGCGACAGAAGCGCGTACGTCGTCAAGATTCTGCACGCTTCGATTGCGCACGGCTACGTGAAATCCATCGACACATCCGAAGCCGAGAAGATCGACGGCGTCCTGTACATCGCAACCTGCTTCGATGTGCCCGATCGCCCGTTCCCGACCGCCGGTCATCCGTGGTCGACCGATCCGCACCATCAGGATATCGCCGACCGGCTCCTTTTGAACCGCCACGTCCGCTACTACGGGGACGAGATTGCCGCTGTCGTCGCACGCGACGAGATTGCCGCGACACGGGCCGTACGGGCGCTCAAGGCGGAATACGAGGAGCTTCCGTTCGTGCTCGACCCGATCCAATCCATGCAGGACGGCGCGCCGCAGCTGCATGCGGAGTTTCCGAACAACATTCTTGCGCACACGCGCCTTTCGGACGGCAACTATGCAGAAGCCGTAAAAGCGGACGATCTCATTTGTGTCGAAGGCTTGTTCACGACCCCGACCGTGCAGCATTGCCACATCGAGAACCACATCTGCTTTGCCGAGGAACAGAACGGCAAGATCACGGTGACCTCGTCCACACAGATCCCGCACATCGTTCGCCGCGTCGTGGGACAGGCGCTCGGGATCCCCTGGGGCAACGTCCGCATCATCAAGCCGTACATCGGCGGCGGGTTCGGCAACAAGCAGGACGCGCTGTACGAGCCGCTTTGCGCGTATCTTTGCACCAAGGTCGGCGGCCGGGCCGTCAAGCTCGACGTTTCGCGTGAGGAGACGTTCGTCTCCAATCGCGTGCGCCATGCGATCAAATTCCATCTGATCAGCTGGGTGCGCAAAAACGGCGACATCGTCGCCCGAAAGGTCGAGTGCTTCTCCAATCAGGGCGCTTACGCCTCGCACGGACACGGCATCGTGGCCAAGGGCGGCGGCGCGATCCGGCAGCTCTACCCCACCCCGAACTTCGAGTGCGACATGTACACCGTGTACACGAACACCCCGGCCTCCGGCGCGATGCGCGGCTACGGCATTCCGCAGGCGATGTTCGCGCTCGAAAGCCACACCGAGGACATTGCAAACCGGCTCGGCTTCGAGCCGATCGCGTACCGGCAGGCGCACATGATGCCGGTCGGCTACTTCGACCCGTTCTCGAAGAACGTCAACTACTTCGATTCGTTGAACCAGTGCATCGAAAAGGGCAAGGCCTACATCCGTTGGGACGAAAAGCGCAAGGCATACGCGCATCAGACCGGCGACATCCGCCGCGGCGTCGGCATGGCGCTGTTCTGGTACAACACAGCGGTCTGGCCGATCTCGCTCGAATCCTGCTCCTGCCGCATGGTGCTCAATCAGGACGGCTCGCTGCAGCTCCAGCTTGGCGAGACCGAAATCGGACAGGGCGCGGATACGGCGTTTTCGCAGATGGCGGCCGACGCGGTCGGCGTTCCGTTTGAAAGCGTGCACATCCTCTCCACGCAAGATACCGACGTCACCCCGTTCGGTACCGGCGCCTACGCGTCCCGTCAGACGTACGTCGCGGGCTTTGCGATCAAGCAGACCGCGGATATCCTGCGCGAAAAGATTTTGGACTACGCGCACAAGCTCTACCGGATGCCGGTGCAGGTGCTCGATCTGATCGACGGCAGGATCGTCCGCATCTCCGACGGGAAGGAGCTCGGATCGCTTAGTGAGCTTGCCACCGAAGCGCTGTACAGCCTCTCTGACAGCATCCACATCACCGCGGAATCGACGTATCAGATCAAGTCCAACGCGTACTCGCTCGGCTGCTGCTTTGCCGAGGTCGAGGTCGACATCCCGCTGTGCAAGGCGACGCTGTTGAACATCATCAACGTGCACGACTGCGGACGGCTCATCAACCCCGCGCTTGCCGAAGCGCAGGTGCACGGCGGCATGAGCATGGGCATCGGCTACGGCTTGTCGGAGCAGCTCCTGTTTGACGAGCGCACCGGGCGTCCCCTGAACAACAACCTTTTGGACTACAAGCTCTCGACGATGATGGATCATCCGCACCTGGAAGCCCAGTTTGTCGAGAACCCCGAGCCGACGAGCGTATACGGCACGAAGGCGCTCGGCGAACCGCCCGCCACCCCGTGCGCGCCGGCGATCCGCAACGCGATCCTGAACGCGACCGGCGTCGCGATCAACCAAGCCCCGATGAACCCGCACGTGCTGTTCGCTCGCTTCCGCGAGGAAGGTCTTGTATAAGGAGGTCTCGCTATGTACGATATGAAAGCACTCTATGAGGCAACCTCGGTCGCGCACGCGATCGAGCTGTTGACAGAGCATCCCGAAGCGCGCATCATCGCGGGCGGCAGCGACGTGCTGATCAAGATGCGCGAGGGCAAGCTGGCCGGCTGCGAGCTCGTGTCGATCTACAAATTGGACGAGCTTCGCGGCATCACGATGGACGAAGCCGGCACGATCTGCATCGGGCCGCTGACGAGCTTTTCGCACATCACCCGCGACCCGATCATTCAAGCGCACCTCAACGTGCTCGGCGAAGCGGTCGACATGGTCGGCGGCCCGCAGATCCGCAACATCGGCACGATCGGCGGCAATACCTGCAACGGCGTCACAAGCGCCGACTCCGCCTCCACGCTGCATGCGTTCGATGCGATTATGGTCATTCAGGGGCCGGACGGCGTGCGCGAAACGCCGATCCGCAGCTTCTATCGTTCGGCGGGCAAGGTCGACCTCAATCACAACGAGGTTCTGATCGCGATCAAGATCCCGAAGGCATCCTACGAGGGCTACAAGGGCCATTACATCAAGTACGCGATGCGAAACGCGATGGACATCGCAACGCTCGGCTGCTCGGTGAACTGTAAGCTCTCCGCCGATCGCAAAACGATTTTGGACGCACGCATTGCCTACGGCGTCGCGGGCCCGGTTCCGATGCGCGCCCTGTCGGCCGAGGCGGCCGTAAAGGGCCTTCCGGTCGCAAAGGAATCGGTCGAACGGTTTGCCAAGGCGGCGCTGGGCGACGTCAACCCGCGTACCTCGTGGCGTGCGAGCAAGGAGTTTCGTCTGAACCTGTGCGAACAGCTGGCAAAGCGTGCGCTTACCGAAGCGATCCGATTGAACGGAGGTGAACTGTAATGCAAACGGCAGTGGTCAAATGCACGATCAACGGCGTCCCGACCGAAACCGTCGTGGACGTGCGGGCATCTTTAACCGACATGCTGCGAAACGAGTACCGCCTGACTTCTGTCAAAAAGGGCTGTGAGGTCGGCGAGTGCGGCGCGTGCAACGTGCTGATCGACGGCGAATGCTTCAATTCCTGCATCTATCTGGCCGTCTGGGCCGACGGAAAGGACATCCGCACGCTCGAAGGGCTGCTCGGCAAAAACGGCGAGCTCAGCGACATCCAGCAGGCGTTTATCGACGAGGCCGCCGTGCAATGCGGATTCTGTACACCCGGGTTCATCATGACCGCGGTCGAGATTCTGGAATCCAAAAAGCTCTATACGCGCGACGAGCTGCGCAAGCTCCTCTCCGGGCACCTTTGCCGCTGCACCGGCTACGAGAACATCCTGAACGCCGTCGAGAAGACGATGAAGCGGCGTTTGGGCGTCGAATAAACGAATCGAAAAAGGAGAACCAAATGAACTTTTACATGCCTGTCCGTCTTTTGACCGGGAAGAACAGCGTCCGGTCCAATGCCGCGCTGATCGCTTCCTACGGCAAAAAGTGCCTGATCGTCACGAGCGGCTCCGCCGCCAAGCGCAGCGGCGCCCTCGCCGATGTGACCGCAGTGCTCGCCGAGCACGAGATTGCTTATACGATCTACAGCGGCATCCTGCCCAACCCCACGATCACCTCGTGCATCGAAGCGGGGCGGCTGGGGCGCGCATTCGGCGCGGAGTTTGTCATCGGCATCGGCGGCGGCTCCCCGCTGGACGCTTCCAAGGTCATCGCCGTGTGCATCAGCAATCCGACGTATGAGGCTGCCGACCTGTACGCGCTCTCGTGGCCGAACAAGCCGGTTCCCGTGGTTCTGATCGGAACGACCTCCGGCACGGGCAGCGAGGTCACGCAGATTTCGGTCATCACAAACATTGCGGGCAACAAGGTCGGTATGCGAAGCGACGACCTGTATGCGTCCCTCGCCCTCGGCGATCCGCGCTATACGGAATCCATGCCGCTGTCCGTTACGGCCACGACCGGCGTGGACGCGCTGTGCCACTGCATCGAAAGCTATCTGAACAACACCGCGTCCGACCTCTCCCGCGGCATCGCCGTACAGGGGATCCGGGAGCTGATGCCGCTGCTCCAAAAGGTTGCGGCGGGTGCGCTGCCCACGGCATCGGAGCGTGAAACGCTGTACGATGCGTCGATCCTCGGCGGCCTTGCGATCTGCATCACCGGCACCGTCGCCCCGCACGCGATCGGCTATCTGCTTTCCGAGCAGTTCAACGTGCCGCACGGCTTCGCCTGCGCCAGCTTCCTTCCCGCCCTGCTCGACCAGGTCGAAGCGGCCGACCCTGCGCTTGCCGCCGCGTTCTATGCCGCAACCGGATATCAAAAGGCCGACTACCTTGCGCTCGTACACGACCTGCTCCCGCAGTACGACCTGCATCTGACCGACGAACAGATTCACGCCGTGTCCCCGCGCTGGACGCTGAAAAACGGGAACATCGCCAAGACCCCCGGCGTCTGCGATCAGTCCGT
>JAUMVL010000278.1 GCA_030530185.1 Clostridia bacterium
AGCAGCTGCATCAGTTGCAGCAAAACGCAGAGCGGGAAGCGGAGCAATAGCGGCAAACAAGGCATCCGATCGAACGATCCCTGAATTCTACGAGCAGCACCGCTTGCGTCCTTTGCGCAATCGGTGCTGCTCGATTGTTTTTCGTTCTGCCCGACAGGGCGAAATTCATCTCTTTTTATAAAGCACAAGCTCCGGATTTTTTCCCTCCGCCTCATACGTGCAGATCAGAATGAATTCCATGTTGGCAAGGACGCCGTAACACCGGTTCCCGCCGGATTCGGATTCCAGCTGAGTGCCCAAATAGGTGGTCCCATCGTCCAGGAACGGAACGCTCGCGCCGCTCGGAAGCCGGTAGGCAAGGTTTACAAACCGTCCGACAAGTGCATTCAGCTTTTCGACCCGGGGCATGCCTTCCACGTGCAGCGCGTTGATTTCCTCGACCAGCTGCTGTTTGAATTGCTCAAACTGTCCGTTGTCGCTGAGTTCGTCATATCGTTTCCAGTAATCCAGTTTGGGCAGCGTCTGCTTTAAGTATGCACGCGCCTGTTCCTCGGAAAAGGTTTCACTGGTCATGTGCCGGACACAGACGTCGATCAGATCGTCCATGTCATGGTATGTGTAGGTTCCGTCGGCATAGCACCATTGACAATACGCCTCATTCAGCGTCCCATCCCGATTTCTGCCGAGAATCTCGTCCTCAAGAGGCATTCCGCAGCACTGACAGATCAGCCGGTGCTGCGACCAGAGCAGCGTATTGATGGATACACGGAACAGGTTCGACAGCAGTTTCAATGTTTCGGTGTTCGGCACCGTTTCCCCGTTTTCCCAGCGCGAAACCGCCTGTCGCGTCACAAAGACCTTTTCGGCCAGCTCATCCTGCGACAGTCCGTTCTTTGTCCGGAGTTCGTATAAGATCTCTTTTGGTTCCATCATAACACCTCCTTGGGTTCATTATACGTCTGAACCGTTTGCGGCGCAAGCAACCGGCTGTTTCCCCTTCCCCATTCACCCGATCGGTTCTTCCTTCATTCGCCTTTGAGGAAGGAAGCGATGCGCGTCAGGTAATCCGGCGCTTCATCATAAACGCCGTGCCCGTATCCCTCATAGATGTAATACCGGCAGTTCAGCGCATCAACCAGGTCGGCTGCGGCCTGTTTGCCTAAAACGCGGTCTTCTCCTGCACCGAGCACATAGACCGGACAGGCGATCTTTTGCACCGCATCCGCGGCGTCAAATCGCCGGATCGCCTCCAAAGAAATCAGGAAATTGCGATAGTCCCGTTCGGTTGCGCCCGCTCCGGCGGCAAGAATGACATCCTTATACTGCGCATAGAACGAGGGCGTATAGACGCTTTCTCCGAACGCTGCCATCAAAGCGGAGGTGTTTCTCTCCTTCGCAAGGCTTTCCCAGTTTGCAAAGACAGCCGGATCGCTGTGCGCGGTATTCATCGCTGTGGAACACAGGATCAGGGAAGATACCCGCTCCGGCGCCTGCAAAGCGATCGACTGTGCAACCATGCCGCCCATGGAAACCCCCATCAGATGAACGTGCCGAAGTCCCAACCGGTCAAAGGCTGCCAACGTATCTTCCGCCATCTTTGAAATCGTGTACCCGTCCGGTTCCTCCCGGATATGATCGAACAGGTAGACGTCATAATCCTTTGCCAAAAGCGCATATGCCGAAACAATCCCCTCGGCAGAGCCCATGACGCTCTTTAAGGCAAGTCCCGGCAAAATGACGAACGCTTCCCCGTCTTCTTTTCCGAAACGCAGATAATCCATTTTCTCTTCCCCCATCGTCACCGTTTTTATGAGCGTGTTTGCGGATGGTTCCTTCGAGACGCATCCGCAAAAGCATAGCAAAATCGCAAGGAGTGCGATCATTCCTCTTTGTCGGCAATGCATTGTCATCATTGGCCCCCGTCCTCCGCATTTCGATTCAATCCACCTGTATCGTATTGTACCACAGCCGACCTCGTATTGTCATCATTTGAAATCCGTCGCACAAAAACAGCACCGATCCCGTCGTGCGGATGGTCGGTGCCGTTCCGTTGTTTTCAATTGTCCGTCCGGTTCCGAGACGATGTTCCGCGAAGCGGCACTTTGAACAGCCCATGCTGATTGCAGTAGTAATAGAAGCATCTTGTTCTGTTTATCGGAAAGCGTGCTTCTGCATTTCCTTCCGGGTA
>JAUMVL010000279.1 GCA_030530185.1 Clostridia bacterium
GGATACCCGCATTTGGTTTGCAACCGATACGATCGGCGAGAGCGCAAAGTCCGCGATTGCAGACATGAAGGACGGCGAAATCGTCCTGCTGGAGAACACCCGCTTCCACAAGGAAGAGGAGAAGAATGATCCGGCATTTGCAAAAGCGCTTGCGGATCTCGCGGACGTATTCGTGTCCGATGCATTCGGCACCGTGCACCGCGCACATGCTTCTACGGCGGGTGTTGCGGATTACATCCCGGCAGTTGCGGGCTATCTGATCGGCAAAGAACTCGGCATCATGGGCGAAGCGCTGGATAATCCCGTTCGTCCGTTCGTTGCGATTCTCGGCGGCGCCAAGGTTGCTGACAAGATCGGCGTCATCAAAAATCTGCTCACCAAGTGCGACAGCCTGATCATCGGCGGCGGCATGGCGTATACGTTCTTCAAGGCGTTGGGCTATGAGATTGGCGATTCCCTGCTGGACGCAGAGAGCATCGACCTGGCCAAGGAGTTGATGGCAGAGGCCAAGGAACGCGGTGTCAACCTGTTGCTTCCGGTCGATACTGTCGTAGCCAAGGAGTTTTCCGCCGATGCAGAACATAAGA
The DNA here is from genome assembly GCA_030530185.1 of Clostridia bacterium. Taxonomy (GTDB): domain Bacteria; phylum Bacillota; class Clostridia; order Christensenellales; family CAG-138; genus UBA3792. Next base: position 588 of record JAUMVL010000279.1, read on the forward strand.
CCGTTGCTGCAAATGAGATCCCGGCCGGTTGGCAGGGCCTTGATATCGGCGAAAAGACGATCGAACTGTTCCGTGAAACGATTTTGAAAGCCAAGACGGTTGTCTGGAACGGCCCGATGGGTGTGTTTGAGTTCCCGGCGTTTGCAGTCGGCACCAAGGCGATTGCGCAGGCATGCGCCGATTGCGAAGGCACAACGATCGTCGGCGGCGGCGATTCCGCATCCGCGGTCAAAAAGCTCGGTTATGCCGATAAGATTACGCATATCTCCACCGGCGGCGGCGCGTCCCTGGAATTCCTCGAGGGCAAGGTTCTCCCCGGCGTTGCGGTCCTGAACGACAAATAAGGAGGAACAAATGATGAGAAAGCCCATTATTGCAGGCAACTGGAAAATGAACATGACGCCCGATGAGGCGAAGGAACTCGTTTCCGCTCTGATTCCGCTCGTGAAGGACGCCAAGTGCGAAGTCGTCGTTTGCCCGCCGTATGTCGATCTGTGCTGCGTCGGAAAGCTGATTGAGGGTACGAATATCAAGCTCGGTGCGCAGAATGTACACTGGGCAGAGAAGGGTGCTTTCACCGGCGAGATCTCCGCAAAAATGCTGCTGGCCCGCGGCGTTCAGTACGTTATTATCGGCCACAGCGAGCGTCGTCAGTACTTCGGCGAGACGGATGAGACCGTTAATAAGCGCGTCAAAGCGGCTTTGGCTGCGGGACTTACTCCGATCATCTGCGTTGGTGAAACGCTCGAGCAGCGTGAGGGCGGCGTGACAGACGAGATCGTATCCGGTCAGATTGTAGCAGACCTTGACGGGCTGACGTCGGAGCAGGTACAGGCGCTTGTCGTTGCCTATGAACCCATCTGGGCAATCGGCACCGGCAAGACAGCGACCAAGGAAGATGCAAACGCGACGATCGCAGTCATTCGCAAAGCGATCGGCGATCAGTTTGGAAAAGAAACGGCAGATGCGGTTCGCATCCAGTATGGCGGAAGCATGAATCCGAAGAACGCTTCCGAACTAATGGCGATGCCTGAAATTGACGGCGGCCTGATCGGCGGAGCAAGTCTGAAGGCAGAGGACTTTTCCAAGGTCGTTCTGTATTGAAAACAAACGTCTGCTTGACGGGATTTCCCCTGTAAAATGGCGGCAATAGAAAACAATCAAAGCCGGCAGGTCATGCACCTTCCGGCTTTTTTGCTGTTTCGAAAATGTGGAAAAGTTGTAAAAATCGCTCCCGAAGGATGTTGAATTTATGAACAGAGTATAGACAGAACGAAAATGATATGTTAAAATATATTGACTTAAATTGAGGTAGTATGCAATGATTTTGGTCAGTGCCTGTCTTGCCGGATTTCGCTGCCGATACGACGCAAAAGTCGCGGTGGACGAATCCGTTGCCGCGTTGATCCGAAGCGGCAAAGCCATTCCGGTCTGTCCGGAAGCTTTGGGAGGACTGCCGTGTCCGCGCGTTCCCTGTGAACGGACGGCGACGGGGCGTGTGATGGCAAAGGATGGCACGGATCGGACCGATGCAGTTACCTGCGGTGCGGACGAGGTTCTGCGGCTTGCACGGCTGTCCGTCTGCGAGCGGGCCCTTCTC
>JAUMVL010000280.1 GCA_030530185.1 Clostridia bacterium
GGACTCGGAAGTAAAGAATCTGTGGCTCATGGTATGGTTCCTCCTTATGGTTCGATCTAGTCGATGAAATGTGGCTCGTTCGTTTTATGTAGGAGACGATCCGGCTCACACGCCGTTCAGATACGCGATCTGCTCGGGGGTGAGGGTGTCGATGTGCAGGCCCATCGCGGCGAGCTTGGCCCAGCCGATCTGGTCGTCGATCTCGTCGGGGACGGCGTAGACGCGGCGCTCCAGCTCCCCGTGGTGCTGGGCGACCCACTCGGCCGCCAGCGCCTGGACGGCGAAGGACATGTCCATGATCTCCGCCGGGTGGCCGTTGCCCGCGGCCAGGTTCACGAGCCGCCCCTCGGCCAGCAGGTCGAGCGTCCGCCCGTTCGGCAGGGTGTAGCCCACGATGTCCGCGCGGCGCAGGGTGGAGCGCACCGCCATCGCGCGCAGCTCGGCCGCGGCGACCTCGCAGTCGAAGTGGCCCGCGTTGGCCAGCAGCACGCCGTCCTTCATCTGCGCGAAGTGGCGGCCGACGATGACGTCCTTGCAGCCCGTGACGGTGACGAAGATGTCGCCCAGCGGGGCGGCCTCGTCCATGGACATCACGCGGAAGCCGTTCATCGTCGCGTCGAGCGCCTTGAAGGGGTCGATCTCCGTGACGATCACGTTCGCGCCCATCCCGGCCGCGCGCATCGCCACGCCCTTGCCGCACCAGCCGTAGCCCGCGACCACGACGGTCTTCCCGGCCACGATCAGGTTGGTGGTGTGCATGATGCCGTCCCACACGGACTGGCCCGTGCCGTACTTGTTGTCGTAATAATGCTTGGCCTTCGCGTCGTTGACCGCCATCATGGGGCAGGGCAGGCTGCCCGCCCGCTCGCGGGCCTTCAGCCGCAGGATGCCGGTGGTCGTCTCCTCGCAGCCGCCCATCAGCTCCGTGGCGTACTCTGCGCACTTGCCGGAGAGCAGGTCGATCAGGTCGCCGCCGTCGTCGATGACCAGGTGCGGGCGGCACTTGAGCGTCTCGACCAGCAGCGCCTCGTACCCCGCGGCGTCCACGCCGTAGATCCCGTAGGTCTGCACGCCCAGGCTGGCCAGCCCGGCGGCCACGTCGTCCTGGGTGGACAGGGGGTTCGAGCCGGTCAGGTGGACCTCCGCCCCGCCCTTGGCCAGGACGCAGCCGAGGTTGGCCGTCTTCGCCTCCAGATGGACCGAGACGGCGATCCGCAGGCCGCGGAACGGCTGCTCCCGTGCGAAGCGCTCCTCGATCTGGCTCAGGGCGGGCATGTGGGCGCGCACCCAGTCGATCTTCCTCCGTCCCGATTCGGCCAGAGCCATGTCCTTCACGATGCTCATAGTTCAGATATCCTCCTAATGGTCCTGGGGTCTGTGCGGGGGCAACAAAAAAAGCCTCCCCCGATAGGGAAGCCGTTCGGTAACAGGCGCTCCCTTATCGCTGTTAGCGGTACCACCTTGCCGCGTGGGGCAGGTTGGTGTGGGGTCATGGAGCTAACTCTCTCACCCACTCTCGATAATGCGCACATCGTTCGATTGTCTGCCGCAGGACGGCAGGCCATCCTGCGGTATCGTAGATTATAGATCCCTCCGTGTCAAAACGCAAGCCCCTTTTTTCAGCTTTTCTCCAGATCCGGGATAATTTACGATCTGTTCTAGACTTCCCGGCGGAAAACGGTTAAAATGATACCAGTGACCGAACGAGGGGACCAACGGATCCCCCGTGACCGACCGTGACTGAAACAAGGGACCGCTCGAGCCGATCCCCAAGAGTGGACGGAGGGATCTCCTTCCTCCGCCATGAGCGATCGACCCAGACGTCCCCTTATCAAGGAGGAACCACATTTTGCAAGCTCTGCAACGCTGGCTGGACCGCTTCTGCGCCCGGCACCCCCGCTGGGGCATCCCCGGCCTCATGCGCTACATCATCATCGGCAACGTCCTGATCTATCTCCTCGACGCCTTCTCCCTGCAAGGAGGGGCCGTCGCGACGAGCCTGTTCTGCTTCGACTCCGCCGCCATCCTCAGCGGCCAGGTCTGGCGGATCGTCACCTTCATCTTCGTCCCGTCCTTCCGCTCGAACATCTTCTTCTTCGCCATCGCCCTCTACTTCTATTACTTCATCGGCATGGCGCTCGAGCGGGAGTGGGGCGCGAACAAGTTCACCATCTTCTACCTCTTC
>JAUMVL010000029.1 GCA_030530185.1 Clostridia bacterium
GGCGTCGGATGCCCCGCCTCGAAAACGGTCAGATGGTTCAATTCGCCTTTGCTGTGACCGTACTTGGTCACAACTACGCCGCTATCGATCCGATTGCCAAGCTGATCGGAGGCAGCTTTTGCCATCTGCCATGCCGCCTTGCCCGCGGCGATCAAGACAAGCCTTCCGCTGCCGAAATCCGCCTGTTCCAGCGCTTTTCGCACCGCATGGTCGGGCTGTACGGCGTGCAGCGCCGCCTGCATGATCCTTTGAGCATCTGCCCGCAAATCCATATCGACTCTCCTCTCGACACATCTTGCGGTTTGATGGTTACAGCGTATCGCAGCAGAGCGGAAAAGTCAACGGCCTTTTCTCAAACGCATCTCGAAAAGTTTCTATAAAATCCTTGCAAGAACATCGGATGTATGATAAAATGTCCATATTGTATAAACTGGAGGAATTTATGAGAATTCATGTCACTTCGGACAGCACGTGCGACTTGTCGCCGGAGTTGATCGCACAGTACAACATTCAGATTTCGCCCTTATACGTTGTGCTCGACGGCAAAGCCTATCGGGATACGCTTGAGATCACGCCGGATGACATTTATGCATACGTGGAACGCACCAAAAAGGTCGGTTCGACGGCCGCGCTGAACGTTTCCGATTATCTTGAATTCTTCCGTGCAAATCTGGAAGGCTACGACGCCATCATCCATTTCACGATCAGCAGCGACATGTCCTCCTGCTATCAGAATGCATGCATCGCGGCGGAGGAAGTCGGCAACGTCTATGTCATCGACTCGCGTAACCTTTCCACCGGCATCGGTCATCTCGTGCTGGATGCCGCGGAACTCGCTGCCGAAGGCAGGGACGCCAAGGAGATTTATGACATTTTGAACGAGCGCAAAAAGAAGCTCGACGTCAGCTTTGTCATCGACACGCTGAAGTATCTCTCTCTCGGCGGGCGCTGCAGCTCCGTCGTTGCGCTCGGCGCAAACCTTTTGAACCTGAAGCCCACGATTCTCGTGAAGGACGGCAAAATGATCGTCGGCAAGAAGTACCGCATGTCGCTCGACCGCGCATTGCTGCGCTATGTGCGCGATCAGCTCGGCGATCTCGATACGGTCGATACGCGTCGCATCTTCATTACCGATTCCGGCACTTCCGACGAGAACCGGCAGGCAGTTGAAAATCTGCTCAAAGAGCTGCTCCCGTTTGAAAAGATCTACCACACCCGCGCAGGCTGCACCGTCTCGAACCATTGCGGTCCCAACACGCTCGGCATCCTGTTCTATCGGAAATAACCATGCGATACAAAACCCCGCCTGTCGGCATGGACAAGCGGGGTTTGTTGTATTTTGGGCTCACTCGTTTTTCTTGCGCTCGTACCGGCAGAAACAAAACGTCGTATTCTCATACGTCTGCGTTTCTCCCTGCTCCACAAGCTCCCATTCGCCGGAAGCGGAAAGGTCGGGATAGAACGTGTCCGCGCCGTCCGACGGGTAATCGTTGTGCGTGACCAGGCATGTATCGCAATACGGCAGCATGAGACGATAGATGCTCGCGCCGCCGATGACGTAAACGTCGTCCTTCGGCACATCTTTGACGCGCTCGAGCGCCTCCTCGGGAGAGTGCACATAGATCAGCTCGGTCGACCGGCCTGCCGCTTGATCCGCTTCGGCCGCGGCGACGGATTCGGGACGGATCTTGCGGTCATCGTCGATCAGAACGATGTTGACGCGATCCTTGAGCGGCGCCATATGCGGAAAGCTCTCGAGCGTCGTGCTGCCCATGATGCAGGTCTTGCCCCGCGTCGTCTCCCGGAAATACTTCATATCGGCGGGAATGTGGATCAGCAGTTGTCCTTTTTTACCGATGGCCCAATTGGGGCTGACGTTGACAATTTCAATCATTTCCGTGTTCCTCAGATCGCGATCGGAATGTTTTTGATCTGCTCGCCGAACCGATACCCCTCAAGCTTCACATCGTCGGGCGTAAAGTCGTAGAAGTTCTTCACGTCCGGATTCAGGATAAACTTCGGCGCGGGATACGGCTCGCGCGCGATCAGCGTCTCGATGATCGGAACATGCCGATCATAGATATGCGCATCGGCGATCACATGCACCAGCTCGCCGGCCTCCATGCCGCACACCTGCGCCAGCATGTGCACCAGCACGGCATACTGTACGACGTTCCAGTTGTTTGCGGCCAGCACATCCTGTGAGCGTTGGTTCAAAATCGCGTTCAAAACAAGCTTTCCGGTCTCCTTGTTTTTGGTACAGTTGAACGTCATGCTGTACGCGCAAGGATACAGGTTCATCTCATGCAGATCGGCAAAGTTATAGAGATTGGTCATGATGCGGCGCGAATACGGGTTGTTCTTGAGGTCGAAGATCACGCGGTCGACCATATCGAACATGCCCTCCTTGTATTGGTGCTTGACCGCCATCTGATAGCCGTAGGCCTTGCCGATCGAACCGTCCTCGTCCGCCCATTCGTCCCAGATGTGCGAGCCAAGGTCGTGGATGTTGTTCGACTTCTTTTGCCAGATCCACAGCACCTCATCGGTCGCGGACTTGATGGCGGTGCGGCGCAGCGTCAGAATCGGAAACTCCTTTTTCAGATCGTAACGGTTCACCACGCCGAACTTTTTGATCGTATACGCAGGCGTGCCGTCCGGCCAATGCGGGCGCACCTTCTCCCCCGTCGTGTCAATGCCGTTGTCAATGATGTCGCGGCACATTCTGATAAAGACCTCGTCTGCGTACGCCATGCTGCACCTCCGTGAAAAAACATTGATGATATTATACCACAAAGCACAACCGCTTGTATAGATGGGGAAATAATAAAATTCCCCCGCCTGTGCGAGGGAATCTATGAGCTGAATCTTGCTTATTGATCCGTATGCACATCCACCTGCGCGTGGGCGAGCGGAATATCGTTTTCTTTCAGTGCCGACTGAACCGCGTTGTTCAGTGCAAAGTAAACCGCCCAATAATCGCCCGACTTGAACCAGGTACGGAGCTTGAAGGCGGGCAGGCCGCCATCGGTGACGGTAACGAGCGCTTCGGGCGCCGGATCCTCGAGCACAAGCTCGTTCGCCTTGGCACAGTCAAGGAGCAGCTTGCAGACCTGTTCCTTATCGGCGGCGGGGCTCAGCGTCACATCGATGTCGAGACGGCGCGTCTCATTCGCATTCAGATTCTTGATCGCGGTGTTGGACAGAGCGGCGTTCGGCAGGGTGACCTGCAGGTTATCGGCTGTTGCAATCGTCGTATAGAACAGCGTGATTGCTTTGACCGTACCTTCGTTTGCGCCGTCGGTGATATAATCGCCGACACGGAACGGACGGAAGATCAGCAGCATGATGCCGCCGGCAAGGTTGGCAAGCGAGCCCTGCAAGGCAAGGCCGATGGCCAGACCGCAGGAGCCGAGTACCGCAATGATCGACGCGGTCGGGACACCGACGGTTGTAACCGCCATCAGAATGACGAGCACATACCCAAGCACCTTCACAGCGCTTGCAACAAAGGTCTGTACTTCGGGCGCGAGCTTTTGGAAGCCCTTTCCTTTCTTCACAAGCTTGACAATCATGCGGACAAGCCACATACCGACAAGCAGAATCAACAGTGCTCCGACGATTTTCAGTGCGAAATCCGCAATGCTGTTGCCGAAGTGGTTTCCGATACTGAGTTCCTCAAACAACATGTTACCTTTCCTCCTTGTTTTTAACCGACAACAATGTTGACGATATTCTTGACTACGATCACTTTGCGGATGGTCTTGCCCGCAAGATACGGCGCAATTTCCTCCGCAGTCTTTGCCGCCTCGGCAACTGCGTCCTTGTCCGCGTCTGCGGGCATGGAAATACGGGCGCGCACCTTGCCGTTGATCTGAACGCCGTATTCGATCTCATTCGCAACGAGCGCCGATTCATCATAGGTCGGCCACGACGCATGATGAAGCTGTTCGGTGTAACCGAGCTGCTCGTTCATCTCCTCGCACATGTGCGGCGCAAACGGATTCAAGAGCAGCAGCAGCGTGCGGAGTTCATCGCGGGTCAGTCTTCCCTTTGCATAGAAGTCGTTGACGAGCGACATCATTGCCGCAATCGCCGTATTGAACTTCATGTGCTCGATGTCGTCGGACACCTTCTTGATGCAGGCATGCACCGCGCTGCGCTGCGCCGCGTCGGTATCGCCTTCGCCTTGGACCATATCCATCAGGCGCCAGACGCGGTCCAAAAAGCGCTTGCAGCCGTTGGCGCTCTGCTCGCTCCACGGCGTTGCCGCCATGTAGTCGCCCATAAACATGACATAGGTGCGCAGCGTGTCCGCGCCGAGTCGTTCGATCACGTCGATCGGATCGACGACGTTGCCCTTGGACTTGCTCATCTTGTCGCCGTCCGGTCCGAGAATCAGGCCCTGGTAGGTCCGCTTGGCGTACGGCTCCGGCGTGTTGACCTCCCCGATGTCATAGAGGAACTGGTGCCAGAAGCGCGAGTACAGGAGGTGTCGCGTAACGTGCTCCATACCGCCGTTGTACCAGTCAACCGGCATCCAGTACCGCATCTTCTCCGGATCGCAGAAGCGCTCGGCGTTGTGCGGGTCGATGAAGCGCAGATAGTACCAGCTCGAGCCCGCCCATTGCGGCATCGTGTCGGTCTCGCGCTTGGCAGGGCCGCCGCATTTGGGGCAGGTACAGTTGACAAACGATTCGATCCGCGCCAGCGGCGACTGTCCGTCGGTGCCCGGCTCGAAATTCTCGACGTCCGGCAGCGTCAGCGGCAGCTCTTCATACGGCACGCCGACGACGCCGCACTTGGGACAGTGAATCAGCGGGATCGGCTCGCCCCAGTAGCGTTGGCGGTTGAACGCCCAATCCTTCATCTTGTACTGAACGCCCTTATGCCCGATGCCCTTCTCGGCAAGGAACTCCAGCATCGCGGCAATGGAGTCCTTCTTGTTGTCGTAGGCGTTCAAAAAGTCGGAGTTGATCATCTGCCCGTTTCCGGTGTAGGCTTCCCGTTCGATATCGCCGCCCGCAATGACCGGAATGATCTCGACGCCGAACTTTTTGGCAAACTCCCAGTCGCGCTGATCGTGCGCGGGGACCGCCATGATCGCGCCCGTACCATACCCCATCATGACGTAGTCGGCGATAAAGATCGGAATTTCCTTGCCGTTGACCGGGTTGATTGCGGTAAAGCCATCCAGCCGCACCCCCGTCTTATCCTTGACGAGCTGGGTACGCTCAAACTCGGTCTTCTTGGCGCACTCGGCGCGATAGGCTTCGACCGCATCCCAGTTTTGGATCCGGTCGCGATACTGGTCCAGCATCGGATGCTCCGGCGCAATGACCATAAACGTCACGCCGAACAGCGTATCGCAGCGGGTCGTGTAGATCTCGCGCGTTTCGGGAACATCATTGATCGCAAAGTTGACAAAAGCGCCGGTGGACTTGCCGATCCAGTCGATCTCCTGCTGCTTGATCGAATCCGGATAATCGACCGAATCGAGACCGGACAGCAGACGGTCGGCATACTGAGTGATCTTCAAATACCAAACGTCCTTGGGAAGCTGCACGACGTCGCTGTGGCACACATCGCACTTGCCGCCCTGCGAATCCTCGTTGGACAGGACGACCTTGCAGTGCGGGCAGTAGTTAACCTGCGTCTTGGCACGGAATACCAAACCGTGATCGAACATCTTGCGGAAAATCCACTGCGTCCAATGGTAGTAATCCGGCAGCGAAGTGGAGATTTCGCGGCTCCAGTCAAACGAGTAGCCGACACGCTTCATCTGCTCTTTGAAATGTTCGACGTTTGCGGTCGTGATCACATGCGGATGCGTGTTCGTTTTGATTGCATAGTTCTCGGCGGGCAGGCCGAACGAATCGAACCCCATCGGGAATAGGACGTTATAGCCCTGCATCCGGCGCTTGCGGGAAATGACCTCAAGGCTCGTATAAGCCTTGATATGTCCGACATGCATGCCCGCACCGGACGGATACGGGAATTCCACCAGTCCGTAGAACTTCGGTTTGGATGTGTCGTCCTCTGCGGCAAAGCAATTCTGCTCCGCCCATTTCTTCTGCCACTTCTGTTCGATCGCGGCAAAGTCGTAGCGTTCTGCCATAAAAACTTGTCCTCTCAATTGTGAAAAAAATGGAAATCCATATATAAAATAACTTTAACTTTTTCTGCTTCGTTTGTCAACCGCTTTACAAGAAATTCCGTTTATGTTATATTAAATCTACATGCAACCCGTATGCTCGGTTTGTATGGAAAGGAGTCTCTATGATCGGTGATTATCTTTTTCATATCGGCTCGTTCGGCGTCCCGTCGATGGGCTTTTGCATCTTAATCGGCACGATCGCTGCCATGTTCCTTTGTTACTATGTCAAACGGTACACGAATCTTGACTGGAACGATGAAATTTTAGACGGCGTCATCTGGGCGGTCATCGGCGGTTTTATCGGCATGAAAGTGCTGTATTGGATCGTTACGCCCGACGTCTTTTTGTCCGTCGTGCGCAATCCTTCGTGGAAAGGCGTCTGGGAGCTGATCACCTCCGGCATGGTATTCTACGGCGGTCTGATCGGCGGAGTCGTCGGCCTGTTGCTGCTCTGCAAAAAGAAGCATCGCAACTTCTTCACGTTTGCCGACCTGATCGTCCCGTGCTTCTGTCTCGCGCATGCGGGCGGGCGGATCGGGTGTCTGCTGGTCGGCTGCTGCTACGGCGTCGCCGAGGGGCAGACCTGCCTTGCCGGACATTACACCTATCACGGCACCTTTGCCGTGACCTATCTGAACGGTGTGCATCGTCTCCCCGTCCCGCTGATGGAATCGCTGTTTTTGGTTCTGCTGTCGGCGGTCCTGGTCGTGATTCTGAAAAACAACAAGCATCGCGGTACCGTCACCGCTTGGTACCTGATTCTTTACTCCGTCTGGCGCTTTGTGATCGAATATTTCCGCGGCGACGAGATCCGCGGGATCTACGGTCCGTTCTCCACCTCGCAATGGATCGGCATCGCCATCTTCGTTGCCGGTGTTGTCATTCTGGTTCTCTCCCGCAAATGGCCCAAGGATGAACCGTTTGCGGACTTTCGGGAGGACGATCTGACCGTGCCGGAATCCGTCGACGGCGAGGAGATCATGCTGGACGGAGAAGCCGAGGCCAAAGCCGCGGATGAAGCTGAACAAGCGTCGACCGTTGCTGGAACCGCACAAGAAGACCTTTCCGCAGAACCCGAGAACACAGGGGAAGAATCCTCCGAGCCTTCGAATGCCGACTCATCTGATGCATCCGAGTCTTCCGAGAAGGAGTGTGCCGAACAGGAATGAAGCATCCTCATATGGTTTGGGGCGCAGCAGTACTGCTGCTTGGGTTTGGCCTGTTCGGTTGCGTACATCAAGCAGTGGAAGAAGACTTGTCCGCAGCGAAGCCGGTGCTCGAAGCGGTTGAGCTGACTGCCGCGCCAATTTCAACGATGCAGGTTCCGATCTCAGTTACGGTTGCCGTCGACCCGACCGAAGCGCCCGTGGCTGTGACCGTTCCGCCAACCCCATCTCCCGTGCCAACACCAGCCCCTACTCCGACACCGGAGCCGACCGAAACCCCCGGCCCGCTTGCAGGTATTATCATCGGTATTGATCCCGGTCATCAACTGATTTATGACCCCGCGCCTGAACCCGTTGCTCCGAATTCCTACAAAACCAAGCAGAAGGTCGCCGGAGGCTGCCGCGGTGTCAAAAGCCGTATCTATGAGTATGAGGTTGTGCTGAATGTCGGTCTCTACCTACGTGATTATCTCAGCGAAGCCGGAGCAACCGTCGTTATGACGCATGATGTGCTCGATGTCAACATTTCCAACATTGAGCGTGCCGAGATGTTCAACGAAGCGAATGTCGATCTCGGAATCCGTCTGCATTGCAACAATTCCGACAAGCCTTCCGTCTGCGGTGCATTCATGATCGTCCCGATCGAATCCCGTACCGATTATTACGACTTCAATGTCAGCGCCGCCAAGACGATTTTGGCCGCCTACCTTGCCGAAACAGGCCTGCCGATGCGGTACAAGGAGGGCATGACCTATCGCGGCGACCAGACCGGATTCAACTGGTGTACGCGTCCGATCATGACAATCGAAATGGGGCACCTCACCAACCCAGCCGAAGATGCCCTGCTGTCCACCGATGCATTTCAGCAGAAGATGGCGTATGGGCTGTATCAAGGCATTTTGACGGTATTTACCGATTCTCAGCCCGGCGAGACAATCGACCCGGTGCAGGATGCCGCATTTGAAGAACCGGAAGAAGTTAACGATAGCGAATAATCGCAAAGGAGCCAACAGAAAATCGGCTCCTTTTTCGATGCATCCGGTGCTCTTTTGAGCGGATCCCGTCTATGGACAATTAACCCGGATCATGGTATAATATGGTGTATTTTACGGGAAGGAATCCTTCAAATTTGCTGATTCGTCTGAAAATCCATTGTCTGACCGTCGCCTTGCTGTGCAGCATGGCGCTTCTTGCGTGCTGCCAAAAAAGCGTCTCCGAACCGGTCCTGCTGACCGAGCCGCCGTCCAAAGCTCCCGCTGCGACAATGGTTCCGACCGACACGCCCGCACCGACGCCAAAACCCACGCCCGGACCGACAGACACCCCGAGCCCAACCGACACGCCGGAGCCGACGCCCACACCGGAGCCGGTTCCGACACCGTTTACGATTGTTTGGCTTTCTGACACGCAAAATTATGCGCGCAACAATCCCGAAGTTTTCTTTTCGATGCGCGACTGGATTCTGGAACATCAAGAAGCGGAAAACATCGTCTTTGCCGTGCATACGGGCGATGTGGTAGACGGGTTCAACGATACCATGTTTGACAACGCAGCCAAGGCGCTTTGTCCGATCTTTGAAGCCATGCCCGGCATGATCGCAAGCGGCAATCACGACACGGCAAGCGGACGCAATCACTATATGTTTCAAAAGCAGCCGTATGCCAAGCTCGTTCAGCAGGAGGACCGGACCTACTATATGGGCGGCGCGTCGTATACGACCTTCTCCGCCGGCGGCAAGGACTTTCTCGTATTCGGAATCGGATTTGATGTGGATTGCTTCCCCTGGATGAAAGACGTCATTGCCGCACATCCGAATCACATCATTCTGGTCGTCATCCACGCGGGTCTGCAGCAGGACGGCAAGTTTTTCTGGCAGGGACGCCGTATGTGGCGCGAAATCATGCCGGTTGAACCCGGGTTCCGTCTCCTGATCTGCGGGCATATGCGCGGCGTACAGCGACGCGATGACTGGTTTGACGACAACGGCGACGGTACGGATGACCGCTGCGTCACCTCACTGATGTTCAACGTGCAGGACGACTACATCGACGGACTCGGCTATCTGCGCCTGCTGCGATTCGATCCCGCCGATCATTCCATTACGGTAGACACCTACTCTCCCTGGTTCGATCAATACGGTTATCCGGGCATCTCCGACGAGGAAAACCACTTTGTCCTGGAAAACGCATGGTAATCAAAACCGCCCGATCAGCCAGTAAATCAATCCGCACAGCACGCCCGCCGTTGTGCCATAGACAAGCACGGGACCTGCGATCGTAAACATTTTGGTGCCGGTGCCGAGAATGTGCCCTTCCGCCTTGAACTCGATCGCAGGCGCGACAATGGAGTTGGCGAAGCCGGTGATCGGGACCACGCTGCCCGCGCCCGCAAACGCGCCGATTTTATCGTACACGCCGAGACCGGTCAAAACCGCGGCAATGCCGATCAGCGTAATCGACGTCCATGTGCCGGCATCCGTATCGGAGCAATGCAAAACGGTCGCGTAAAGATCATGAAAGGCCTGACCGATCAGACAGATCAGCCCGCCGACCGCAAAGGCTTTGATGCATTGCAGCAGGGTTTGGCTTTTGGGAGCCTGTTCCTTGACAAGCTGACGATACCGCAGCGCTTCGGGCGAATCTTTCATGCGCGTTCCTCCGTCTTTTTGGGCGGTTTCTGCCGGATCTCGCGATCTGTCGGCAGACCGGTGTTGCCGCAGCCATGCATCGGCGCGGGATAAAAACGAGTGTACTCTTGCATGGGAATCTCCTTTTTCGGTTCGATACGAAGAGTATGTGCAAAAAATGCGAAAAAATCCCTGTCGTGCGTGCAAAAATTGCTTGACACGAAGGGATTGTTTTGTTAATATATTCGGTGTGCCATTGGGCGAAGTCTGTCACAGCCCCGATAGATTTTGAACGGTGTGCAGCAACTTTCAAAACTATATTTATGGAGGGATCGCCATGAAATCCTATATGGCAAAGGGCGAAACCGTAGAGCGCAGCTGGTATGTCGTGGACGCGACCGATATGGTCCTCGGCCGTCTTTCGTCCCAGGTAGCAGCTATCCTTCGCGGTAAGCATAAGCCCACGTTCACCCCGCATGTCGATTGCGGAGATCACGTTATCATCGTCAATGCCGACAAGGTTCGCCTGACCGGCAAAAAGCTCGATGCAAAGAAGTACGTTCATCACACCGGTTATCCGGGCGGACTCAAAGAGGTATCCTACCGTCACCTTCTCGAGGAGAAGCCCGAATTCGCGGTTTACGAATCCATTCGCCGCATGATGCCCAAGGGCCCGCTCGGCCGTCAGATGCTGAAAAAGCTCCGCATCTATGCCGGTCCGAACCACAACCACGAGGCACAGCAGCCCCAGACGCTCGAACTCAAATAAGGAAGGAGAAAGATTATGGCAAAGACAGCTTATATCGGCACCGGCAGACGGAAAAAGTCCGTTGCGCGCGTTCGTCTCCTCCCGGGTACGGGCAACATCACGGTCAACAAGCGCGATCTGGACAACTACTTCGGTCTGGAAACGCTGAAGATGATCGTTCGTTCTCCCCTCGTTCTGACCGACACCCTGAGCAAGTTTGACGTTTCCGTCAACGTGTTCGGCGGCGGCACAACCGGTCAGGCAGGTGCAATCCGTCACGGCATCTCCCGTGCTCTGCTCACTGTTGATCCCGAATACCGTGCGGTTCTGAAGAAAGCGGGCTTCCTGACCCGCGATCCGAGAATGAAGGAGCGCAAAAAGTACGGTCTGCATGCAGCCCGTCGTGCGCCTCAGTTCTCCAAGAGATAATTGCCTTGTCTCACAAAGCCCCATTTCGATGGGGCTTTTGCTTTTTCCGACAGGAGGCCTCCATGGATCTGACCTTTTCCCTGCCCGAAGGCGTATTCAACATCCGTGTCTCGGCAGTCCTGCTGCACGACGGCAAGCTGCTTATGATGAAGGACGAACGCTCTCCATACTTTTACCTGCCCGGCGGGCGGGTGCATTTGCACGAATCGTTCGAGGACGCAATCCGGCGCGAATGCCGCGAGGAGCTGGAGATCGAGGCAACGATCATCCGGCCGCTGTGGCTGGTGCAAAGCATGTTTACAGAAGACGTGTCCGGGCAGCGGTACCACGAGCTTTGCTGCTACTTTCTGATCGAGCCGGATCACGCCCTGCTCTCCCGCGGGCGCTCCTTTTTGCACCGCGAACGGGAGCACCGGCAGGTCTTTTCCTGGCTCCCGCTCGAACGCCTGTCGGACGAATACCTCTATCCGCTGTTTCTGAAGACGCGCATCTTTGCGCTGCCCGAATCGCTCGAATTGCTGTATGAAAACGAGGATGCCTATGAAACCGAGTAACCTGCCGCGAAAGCTGCTTCCGTCGCTGATCCTGTTTGCAATCTTTGACGCCGTTGCCGTCACGCTGTGGCTGACCAAAAACAATCTGTTCTATCTCATCAACTTTACCTACATCGGCGGCTGCATTGCCGTTGGGATCGCGCTGTACGCCTTCGGTTGGAAGCACGCGCGCCGATTCGTGCAGTTCGCGGTCGGAACGTATATGCTCGTCTACCTCGGTCTGATCGGACGGGAGAACATGCAAATCGAGGGCTTTTGGTACTATCTGTTTCTCGGCGTATTCGAAGCTGCGACGATTCATTATGCCGTCGCAAAGATCTTCGGCCCGCTGTTGTTCGGCAGAGGCTGGTGCGGCTACGCATGCTGGACGGCCATGATTCTCGATCTGTTGCCCTATAAGCATCCGAAGGCGCCGCGCAAAAAGATCGGCTGGCTGCGCTATGTCACCTTTGCGCTTTCGCTTGGATTCGTTTCGGCTCTGTTTCTGCTGCAAGTACAGAACCTCGAGACGGTGATGTTCTGGGCCTTTCTGATCGGCAATGCGGTCTACTACGCCGCGGGTATCGCACTTGCGTTCCTTTTGAAAGACAATCGCGCCTTTTGCAAGTACCTCTGCCCCGTCACCGTGTTTCTGAAGCCGATGAGCTTCTTCTCCCTGCTGCGCATCCGCTGCGACGAATCCAAATGCGTGCATTGCGGCAAATGCCTTCGCACCTGTCCCATGAACGTGGAAGTCAACAACGACAGCCGTAAGCGGAAGAACGGCACCGAATGCATCCTCTGTATGGAGTGTAAAGACGTCTGCCCGACCAAGGCGCTGCACTGAATGGATCGCAAAAACGACCCCGCAACGGGGTCGTTTCTTGTTGAATTTGAACTTACGGCATTTCGTCCTCACGCAGCAGCGTGCGGAAGCGGGTATACATACCCTCAAACACCAGGTCGATCGTCTCGGTCGGGCCGTGACGGTTTTTGGCAACGATCGCTTCGGATTCGTTTCCCGCTTCGGGGTCATACACCGCTGCACGGTACAACAGAATGACCATATCCGCGTCCTGCTCGATTGAGCCGGATTCTCTGAGGTCGGAGATCATCGGGCGATGGTCCTGCCGCTGTTCCGGACCGCGGTTCAGCTGCGCCAACAGGATGATCGGCACCGCAAGCTCACGCGCAAGCAATTTCAGCGCACGCGTCATGTCGGAAACCTCCTGCACGCGGCTGTCGGACCTGCGCTGCCCCATGCCCGTTCCCTGAATGAGCTGCATATAGTCGATGATGACCAGATCGAGTCCCTGCTGCGCCTTTAACCTGCGGCACTTGGACCGAATGCCCGCAACCGTTGCGCCAGGCGTATCGTCGATATAGAAGTTCGTCGCCTGCATCATCGTGGCGGCCTCCATGATGCGCTGCGTTTCGGCGTCGTCGAGCGTGCCGTCCTTGATCTTCTGCGAATCTACGGCGGCTTCGGTGCAAAGGATACGCATCATCAGCTGTTCCTTGCTCATTTCAAGGCTGAACACCGCAACCGCACGGCTGTCATGCAGCGCCGCATACTGGCCGATGTTCATCGAAAATGCGGACTTGCCCATCGCCGGACGCGCGGCAACGATAATCAAATCGCTCTTTTGCAG
>JAUMVL010000030.1 GCA_030530185.1 Clostridia bacterium
ATCATGAAGTGGATGGCTTTTGAAACCATGCATATTCCGCTGATGGTTTCGGGACTTTTTTATGTGGTGCTGTGCGTGTTCAGCATCGTTACGGGCGTGATCTACATGAGCGGGAGGAAGGAGCTGAATCCGCTGGAGCTGCCCGACAAGTTTGTAGAGAAGCTGTCGGATGCGGACAAGCGGAGACGGTTTGCGCGGCAAATGGGCCTCGTGACGTTTGTTGTCGGCGTGGTGCAAGGCGTGACGGCGTGGTCGATCCTAAACGGCGGCAGTCCCGTGCGGTATGGCATCGCGTTGGGGTTTACGATTTTTTCCATCTGCTCGGTTCTGTGGAAGCTGAAAGGGAAGATCAACGCGTTCCCGGCGCTGAAGCTGATGGCATACGTTGCAATCCTTGTTGTGCTGCTGCTCGGCAGCACAAGAGCGTTGTTCTTCTGACGGAGCGGTCCCGATGCAGGGAAGCTTTGCACACAGCACATATCTGGTTTCGCTTCGGCAAACAATACGACTAAGTGGGAGGTGCGAGAATGATTCAGGTCGCATTTTATGACACAAAAGCATATGATAAGCCTTCCTTTGCGCGTTACGGCGCGCTGCGGAATGTGCAGTTTCGATTTTTGGAGACAAAGCTGAACGAGGATACCGTCGACCTGGCAAAGGGGTGCGATGCGGTATGCGTCTTTGTGAACGATATCGTCAATGACAAGGTTATCGCCAAGCTGTATGCATACGGCGTCAAGCTGATTGCACTTCGCTGTGCCGGTTATAACAACGTCGATATCCGATCCGCCTTCGGCAAAGTCCATGTGGTTCATGTTCCGGCTTATTCCCCCTACGCGGTCGCGGAGCACGCCATGGCACTGCTTCTCACCTCCGTTCGGCGAATCCATAAAGCATACAATCGGACGAGGGAATTCAATTTTTCCCTGAACGGCCTGACCGGTTTCGATTTTCACGGAAAAACCGTCGGGGTGATCGGCACCGGAAAAATCGGAACGATCTTTCTCAACATTTGCCGCGGATTCGGGATGCATGCGATTGCCTATGATCGATATCCGGCAAGCGACAGCGATATTGAGTATGTGTCCCTGGATCAGCTCTTTGCGCAAAGCGACGTCATCTCCCTGCATTGCCCGCTGACCGACGAGACCCGACATATGATCGACGCATCGGCGATCGAAAAAATGAAAAAGGGTGTTGTTCTTGTCAATACCTCACGCGGCGCCTTGATCGATGCCGAAGCGCTGCTCGACGGGATCAAAGCCAGAAAGATCGGAGCGGCCTGCTTGGATGTTTACGAGGAGGAGGCGGATATTTTCTTCGAGGATCGGTCCGGTCATATCCTGAACGACGAGCTGCTGGCCCGCCTGATTTCGATGCCAAATGTCATTGTAACGTCTCATCAGGCCTTTCTGACCGAAGAAGCTTTGAACAACATTGCGGAGACAACGGTCGGCAATCTTCTTTCCTATTTTGAAAACGACGGCATCTGCGACAACGAGCTGTGCTATCGCTGCGGCAGCATCGAGCGGTGCAAGAAGGAGCGGAAGGAAAGGTGCTTTTGAGCGGCAAGTCACAAGCATACAGCTTTTGATTTAGAAAGGAAAAGCTCAATAACCTTAGAGATATACACGCATCTTTCGAAATTCAAAGAGGAGAAAGCGATTCGAGCTCTTGACGAACATCTCAAAGAGAGGAAAAAAGAGCCGGAAATACGTTTACTACGAGCACTGTGAGAATGCTATTTTAGAAAAAGTGCAGTCAAAATGCAGTCAAATGCGATGTTCGAGTAAAACAGAATGCATATTTTGATGAATATACAAGGATAAGTATACATCCTTCTTCAGGAGAATATCTGTGTCCAAGCAACAAAGACCAGGGAAAAGTGAAAGCCCCGGAAACACAGTGTTTTCGGGGCTTTCATGGCGTGCCTGGGAGGATTCGAACCTCTGGCCTTCAGAGTCGGAGTCTGACACTCTATCCAGCTGAGCTACAGGCACATATGCACAAATTATTCATTTTTCAAGGACTACCGAAGGTTAGAGTCGGAGTCTAACGCTCTATCCAGCTGAGCTACAGGCACATTTTTGTGGGAGCGCGACAATGCCGGACTCGCTCCCCATCTTTCGACGAAACGTATTATAACACAGGACAATGCGCTTGGCAAGGGTAAAAAACAAACTGTAACCGTGAAATTCGGAGAGAAACCCGGCGGCGTGATTTGGCAGGTTTTACCGGATTCCGCTTTGAAAATACGGTAGATTTATGTCCAATATGCAAAGAATTGGGCGGTTCGCTTGCAAGACGGAAGCCGGCGCGCTATAATCGAAGCGGAAAGGCGGATGAACCATGGAACAGAAACCGATAGTCAATTCCGATCTGATCGGATCGTTTGTTACGATTGAGCTGCCGGGCTTTGGCGGCAAGCATAAGCCGGAAAAATGCCGGGTCCATTATTTGGAGATGGGAGCGGGCGAGCCGTTGCTGCTGGTGCATTCGATCGGGCAGTCGATCTACACGTGGCGTACGATGATGCCGATTCTGTCGCGGTATTATCGGGTTATCGCAATTGATCTTCCGGGGTTCGGGCACAGCGATCGTCCGTACTCGCTGAGTTATTCGATGGATGAAATGGCGGACGTGCTGCTGATGATCATGGATGCGCTGCATCTGCCGCGGACCCATATTTTAGGCTGCACCATGGGCGGCATGTATGCCATGTATGCGATGACCAAGATGCCGATTCGATTCGATAAGGTAATCGCACTGACGCCGAGCGGCCTCAGCAAAAACTATCCGCTGCGCATTCGCGGGCTCGAGGGCCCGTTCGGGTTCTTCTTCCGCGAATCCTATGGCAAAAAGCATTTCAAGAAGTATCTGCCGCTGTTCTATTACGATGGAACGACCGCGACGGATGCAATCATCGACCAGTATTTTTCAACCTGCGACGACTTTGCATCGCGGCAGGCGATCATGTATGCCGTGCGCAATTTCGACGAAGAGCCGGTCATCCACGCCGTGGCTAACTGCCCGCACGAGGTGCTGATCCTTTGGGGCGAGGAAGATAAGCTTGTACCCATGGATAAGCTGTTTGAATTGAGGGAAAAGCTGACAAACGGCGTTTATTACAGCCTGCGCAACGTCGGGCATTGGATGCATGAGGAGAAAGCCGAGATGCTCTCGGAGATCATCGATCGATACATCCAGTACCGGGAGGCATAAGCGTGCTCGAAACCTTTGCGCTCGGGGATACCGTACAGATGAAAAAACCGCATGCCTGCGGCAGCAACGCGTGGGAGATTACGCGCGTCGGCGCGGATATTAAAATCAAATGTCTTGCCTGCGGCCGGGTCGTGATGCTCGATCGACAGGATTTTATGCGCGCAGGGAAAAAGATTCTGACGCATGCAGGGGAAGAAACGATATGAAAAAACCTTACGGGGCAGAGCTGTTTCGGATGCGGCGAATTGCGGAGCGTCGGAACGACAAGCTGCATGGCGCGGAGGTATGGGGCGCATTCGATCTGCTCTTAACCATGCTCGCGGTCGTTGTGTTTGCACTTGCCATCCGTGCCGTATTGGTCGAACCGGTGCGCGTGGAAGGCGAATCCATGCTGGACACGCTTCAAAATGGCGACTATCTGTTTGTCGAAAAGCTGACCTATGCGGTAAACGAGCCAAAGGCCGGCGATATTGTGATCTGCTATTATCCCGACGCATACTATCAGTTCCGAAATAAGGACTATCATTCGCGTGTGAAGCGTGTCGTTGCCGTTGCGGGCGATACCGTCGAAACAAAGAATGGTGCGCTGTATGTGAACGGTGAGATGGTTGACGAGCCGTATCTGTCCGAAAACCGTCGAGACGGCGATCACGATCGCGGGCGGCGAGGTCTATGTGCTCGGCGACAACCGCAGCAATTCAAACGACAGCCGCAACGCGCTCGTCGGTCCGATTCCGCTCGAACGCATCGTCGGCAAGGCGCACTTCATTTTGTTCCCGTTTGACCATCTGCGCGGGGTAACGTCATGGAGATGATCGAAAGAAGCGTCCGGCTTCGCAAATCACATAAACGTCAGAGTGCGTTGCGTACCGTCAGCGCCGTTTTGATCGGCCTTGCGATCGTGTTTGTACTGCTGCTCGGCTGGTTTTCGCCGGTGTATATTGCGGATCACTCGATGGAACCGACGCTTCGCCAGGGTGAAACGATCCTATATGATCGGTTGTATAAGCACTTTTTTGAACTGAAGCGCAGCGATATGGTCGTATTCCGCGATCCCGAAAGCGGAGCGCTTTTGATCAAACGTATCGTTGGGCTGCCCGGTGAAACGGTGTCGGCCGAGGGCGGCTTGCTGCTGATTGATGAATTTGCGCTCTCCGAATCGGATTATCTGACACCCGCAGTATTCGATCTCGATCCGGTCAAGGTGCCCGATGGCTGCCTGTATGTGCTCTCCGACGAACGCAACTACGGTGAGGACAGCCGAAATCCGAACATCGGATGTTTACCGGCAGCCGCAGTACTCGGCGTCGTACGCGTGCGGCTCGATCGGTTCACATTGTTCGCAAGCGAGGAACGCTGATGCGGTACGACGCATATCTGTTCGATCTTTACGGAACGCTTGTCGATATCCGTACCGATGAAACGGCGTCGGTTCTTTGGGAAACGCTTGCACGGTTTTATGCGGAGCACCGAGCAAAATGGACCGGCGCGGCGCTGCAATGTGCCTTTGAATCGGAAACGGAAAAGCAGCTTCACAGAAACGGTGCCGCTTATCCCGAAATCGACCTTGCACCGGTGTTTGCCGCGTTGTATCGATGTTATGGCGTGCAGACCGATGATTGCTTGCTTGCCGAAACGGCGTGGCGGTTCCGGATGGCATCGACCGAGCGCCTCCGGTTGTATGCCGGCGCAAAGGAGCTGCTTTGTGCGCTGCGCAAGCAGGGCAAGGTGATTCTCTTATCCAATGCACAACGGCTGTTTACAATGCCCGAGCTTCGCATGCTCGGCCTTGCCGACGCATTCGACGCGATCTATTTGTCGTCGGATTACGGCTGCAAAAAGCCTGATCCGGTCTTTTTTCAATTACCGGTGGATCAATTCGGCCTCGACCCCAAACGCTGCCTGATGATCGGAAACGATCCGGCGTGCGATATTGCCGGTGCACATGCGATGGGCATGGATGCGTATTATATCCGCTCGGCAATCTCGCCGAAGGGCGCACCGAGCAGGATCGACGCTGCTTTTTCTCAACCGCGCATGGATCTTGTTCGCGTTCGTGTGCGCCTATGCGGGGAGTGATGACATGACATACGAAAACCTGGTGCAAAACATGATCGATATGCTTGCAGAGCAGCAGCTCAAGCTCGGCTATGCGGCAGGGACGTTTCGTCTCTATTACCCGTTGCAGTCGCTGAACCGGCTGCTGCATGTGCAGCTGGATGAAGAAGGAATGCTTTCGGCACTTTCGGATCGATCCGTTTCGGAAAATGAGAGGATCGGACCGGTTGCGATCGAAGCGAACCATGGTCGATTCTGCTTTTCGTTCCCTTCTACAGCGCAGGATTATATTCAAACGCACATGGGTGAGCATGCTTTTTTGCGCGAGCTCATTCAAACGCTGTCCCGCGAGGGTACGACAATGGACGATGTGCTTGCGGTCTTTTTCCGACATTCCGACAGCGTCGTGGTTGAGTCAAAGACCGGAGAGGACTTCGACGTGCTGGCGTATTTTGCGGACGGCAAGCCGGATGCCTACCGATATTGCCTGACCGACGAGGGCTGTCACATCATCTATCACCGCTTTACGGCGGACGACTATCACGATTTTTATCCGGAGGGCTGATATGACGGGAAAACAATTGCTGTTCATCGGCGCGATCTGGCTTGTTTGCGGACTGATCGTATTGCTGCTGTTTCAGAATCTGCTGTCGGGCGGGTTGATGACGCTCGTCGGAGTTGCCCTGCTCGGATGGGGAATCTATCAGGTGGCCCGCGCCAAACGGCTGGATAAGCGAGCGTAGCGGAGGAGGCTTTTTCCATGGATCGAATCGAACGGATTACTGAAATGGAAGCGCGGCTTGACCGCGCAGGGGCTGCGCTTGCAGCATATGAAAAGGCGCTTGAAGCGTATCTTGCGGTACAGACGGATATAAAGGCGCTCGACCTGTATTACGCGGGCGGCGACTGGCGCGCAGACTTTGCAGCCGACGAGGCGGGACAGCTCCCCGAGAAC
Source organism: Clostridia bacterium (assembly GCA_030530185.1). Classification (GTDB taxonomy): domain Bacteria; phylum Bacillota; class Clostridia; order Christensenellales; family CAG-138; genus UBA3792. Next base: position 6,236 of record JAUMVL010000030.1, read on the forward strand.
CTGAAGCGAGGCGTTTTGAGCGAGGACGGGATCTACAACGTATTGACGGATAACCGCGTCCTTTTTGAGCAAACCCAGGCGGGTTTGGCAGAGATCGGCAGGAACGACGGATCGAACCGGCCCTTGACCGCGAACGACTATCAGCGGCAGGCGATGCGCACGTTGAATCCGGCCTTGGGCGAACGAGATGTTCTGATCAACGGCGTTATGGGCCTATGCGGTGAAGCGGGAGAGGCGATTGATCTTGTAAAAAAGCACCTTGCGCAGGGGCATGCACTCGATCGGGAGCGGCTTGCGAAAGAGCTCGGCGACGTCGCGTGGTACCTTGCCGAAACTGCGACGGCGATCGGCTGCGATTTGGAAACGATTCTTGCGGAAAACCTCGAAAAACTTCGCGCCCGTTATCCGGACGGCTTCGATGCCGAGCGTTCCGTGCACCGGGAGGGATAATATGGCCTCTTCGCGCGAATATTTGTTTTTTGTGTTGGAGCGTTTATCCGACGTACCGAATCTTACCTTCCGTCCGATGATGGGCGAGTATCTGTTGTATGCCGATGGCGTTTGCTTTGGCGGCGTATACGATAACCGGTTTTTATGCAAGGACACACCGAAAGGACGCGCCATTCTGCCGTCCGCGCCAAAGGAGGCGCCCTATCCCGGCGCAAAGCCGATGCTGCTTGTGGAAAGCGAGGATCGTGCACTTGTGGCAGCGCTGGTGCGATCCACCGTTGCCGCTTTGCCGAAGCAAAAGAAACGATAAAGAATCCGAACGTTTTGGGGAGTGCGGGATATCGGCACTCCTTTTTGCTTGTGTGAAAACGTGATTTTACAACTTTTCTGCATTTTTTATGAGAGTTTTTCTGATTCAAAGCCTCTATATAGGTGTCCGGACAAGATAAAGGAGGAACGCGTATGACTGATGTCAACGCCTATTTCAACATCGTCTATGACGCCACATTTCGCGAGCTGACGCGCTACTGCGTGATCAAAGCAAAGCGGGTGCAGGATGTGGACGATCTTTTGCAGGCAACCTATGAACAATTCTACAAGCATCTGCGCCGCAGGGGCACCGAGAGCGTCGAAAATGCACAGGCATACCTGCTGACAATTCTGAAAAAGCAATTGAGCCGTTACTATCGGTTTCATGCCCTGCATCAGGAGGTATCGCTGGACGAAACCGTGGAACCGCTTGCAACAGCGGAAACACCGGAGGACGAACTCCTTGGCAAACTTACGCTGGATGAAATCTGGGCGTGTGTCGAAGCCGAGCCGCAGCTTTCACAAAAAGCATTCGTTCTGCATTACGGGTATGATATGAAGGTAACGGAAGTAGCCGAAGCGCTCGGGATCACCGAGGCTGCGGCGCGCAATCGCTTGCTGCACACGCGGAACCGCATCCGCGAGACGATGAAAAAGGAGGAAACCGCATGAGTCAGAAAGAAACCGAACTGTTCCGCCGTGCAGCGGAAACCCATATTGCCGACCGTGAAGCCATTCGTCGGTCGATTCTGAAGCCGGAACGGGAACACAGCTTTGTATTGCCCAAACGAACCATCTCGATTCTTGTATTTGCCGCGGTTCTTTTGGTCGCGACGACGGCCTTTGCCGCCGGGGCATGGATTGCGCGGGAGAACTATCATGTCGAAGGGTATCTGCTCAAGACCGATGCCGAGAGGCACGATGCGTTGACCGGAAACCCGGACATTGAGCAGATGATCGAAAACGCACAGTTAAAGGATCTCGGCTATCATGTTTGGCTGTTGAACGAATGTGCGGATTATGAAGAGATTGACGCGGTTCGCCTACAGATGGGAGCAAAGCCGTATGACCCGGCGGAGTGGGAATGGATCAGGAACATTCGTCCCGCGATTGCGGACGTCATTCGCGACGGAGACGAGCTATATTTCCAGACACGTCTGTATTCGGATCATGCCGAGGCTTTCGATTTGTTCCGGTATTACGAAACGGGCGAGGGAATCAATCTGGAAGCGATGCCGGATGATAACGAGGCGTATTACCTTGTAGAGGGTGATTCGAAGCAACATTCGCTGTTCGTTTCGGGATGGGGCATCAACCCGTTCGGCGCGGAAGCCGATCACGGACTGTCCTTCAGCGAATGCGAAGTGGACGATACGTTCCCGCGCGAGGGCGTCATTACGGTGACGCAGCGGCTGCGTCTGCTCGACACGAGCATAGAGGATATGCAGAAGTGGGGTACGGTCGGCGTGATCGAGCATACGTTCTCGTTCGACGCATCGGCATTCTTGCCGGCAGCCGAGCCGCGTACGCTTATGGTGCCGCTTTCGGGCAGATATGACGCAGACTTCGCTGACTTTGACAAACCGCAGCAGCTCGAACGAATTACGCTGGACGGCGTAACCCTTTCTTTGCAGGCGGAGTATCGACCGACCGGACTGTATATTACGGTGACGACGGCAGAACTGCCCGAGGGCTTCTCCGATCAGGCAAAACGGGCGCTTTTGAACGATGGCGAACGGGACAGGAACGGCGCAGTAAGCCCCGGCCTGTACGTTACTTATACAATTGATGGACAGACGTACGACGCGGTGCTTGGCACCAAGGGACGTGACGGCGCCGCAGTGCGCGTGCTTCCGGTCTTCCCGTCGCAGTATCGGGAGCTTGGCTCGGTGCAGGTCGACCTATATCTGCATGCGGGTTCTGCTGCAGCGGGAGCGCAAGAGGAGCATCTCGCGACCGTGACGGTACCGCTGGGTTGAACAACAAAGCGATCGACTCCAATCCGAGAACAGAGTGCATAGAAGATAAGCAGCGCACCATGCGCTGCTTTACTTTATCAATCGTAATGATAACCGGTGTGTTTGGTCGGGATATCCGTTGAAGGAACGCTTTCGCTGTAGCCGAACATCAGCGCATCGGTCCACGGCCGCTGGCCGTCGCCGACGGAGAAGTCGGCATGCTGGTTCAGCGCTTCTCCCATAAAGACGATACAGGCCGACGCGCCGCCGTCCAGGTTGTAGGCGCAGGTGCAGCCACGGTCTCGGAACAACCCCGCAAAGAATTCGAGCGTGATACTCATGGAATAGCCAAGCTGCCGCCCATCCGTGACAATCGCAATCCAATGCCCGGGCGCAACCATGCCGATTCCGCAGCGCGGATTCGGATGGGACACGCGATTGTCGTCGAGCCCCTTGGTGATTTCACCGTTTTCAACGAGGATTGGGCCGAAGCTATAGGAATCACGCACACCGCGATCCATCAGCTCGCGCGCCGTAAAGTCCGACGGATGCGTAACCGTGAGCGTGCGATTGTCCGGCTCAATGATCAGCGTATCAGCGCGCGCATAGTTTGCATAGAATACGCCCTTTCGAATCAAACAGCCTTTCACTTCTGCTTCCGCTTCGATCAGATTGTCGCCGGTGATTGCAAGGACGGCTTTTTCCAAACGCGCATATTTCCATGGCTGCGTGAACCGGCGCACCCCGGAACGGTATCCGGTATTGTCGCGCAGGTGAATATCGGCCACATAGTAGACGAGCGGCTCATGCTCGTTGCGATACGTTGTTTTAACGCGTACGACGTCGATGCCGAGCGTTTCACTCTTATACCACCAGTGTCCTGCGTCGAAATCGAGCGCATAATCCTCGCCGGGTCCCTCCAGGTAGTATTGCGCTTCGGGATCGGGCGCTGCGGTCGGAACCGGAGTCGGCGCCATGGTCGGCGTACCGGTCGGGGTGGGAGAGGGCGATGCGGTCGGCGTCGGGGAAGGGGCAGCGGTCAAAGCCGGAGTCGGTGCCGGATCGGCAATCTTGTCTTTGCCAAACGGTGAGAACAACACGAGCAGAATACCGAGTGCAGCGGGAACGACGGCCCAAACGAGCATTTTTTGCGAGTAATGCAGAATGCTGTGCAGCAGATACCACAGGCATGCACTAAGAAGCACACCGATGCAAAGCGGAAGCCAGCGCAGCATGGCCGGTCGAAGATCGGACGAAGCCGGTTCAATTGGCGCAGCCTCCGGTGTGGCAGTCGGCGCTTCGGTTATGGATGCAGTTGGCGTTGGGGTCGGAACGAGGGTTGGTTCCGGCGTATCGGCCGGAACAGGCGTTGGGGTCGGCGACGGCGTCGGCTGCCGGTACGAACAGAGCGTTGCCGCGTCCAGGTGCTCGAGCAGGTCGTTTTTCTGCGCATCCTCGCCGACGGAGGAGGACAGCAGAGAAAACTGCAAGGTCGCCGGCAGCGAGCGCCGATAGATGCGCTCTTCACGATAGGTGGCGTACAGCGACTGTGCAAACGCTGCAGCAGTTACGCCGTCACGCGTAATCAAAGGCTGATCAAGCGAAACGATCGTTTCCCCGGTCGTATGCAGCGCATAGAATTTCGGAACGGTATACGGCGCGCAGTCCCGATACCGGTTCGGGTTGGCGGCTGCGCCGACCGCCGAGCGGACGAGCCCGGCAACGATTGCGTCGGATGCGCGGTTGGGATTGCGCGCGATGCTGAGGGTCAATACGATTTTGGGCTGCAGCGAGCGAATCTGCCGCGCCAGCCGCTCAATGACGACCGTTTCTCCGCCGAGCGCGTTGTAGATCTGCTGTTCGGAAAAGAATTCAAGCTTTCGCCCGGTTCCGAAAATCGGCGTTCGTGTAATTCCGAGTTCTTGCAGAACCGTGATGCACTGATGCGTGTAGAATCCATCGGCGCGGGTCAAATAAACCACCTGCGTCGAAAGACCGTGCTCGCCGGAAAGCAGCGCAAGCAGTCCGCCGAGCTGTTCCAGCTCATCCGTTGGCTCGTTCAGCACAACGAGCAGATCGCACGGGGTCGTGTTGTCGGTAAACGGGGGTACAAACCCATCGGTAAGGGCGTACAGTTCGGAAAACACGGCATTGGAAGCCAGCGGACTCAGCCGCACATACTGGACCGGGAGATCCGGCATGGGATAGGAAAACAGCACCTCTGGGCTTCGCACGGTTTCGGTGGCAAGCACGGTGTGTTCGGCGTTCAAAAAAGTGATTTCAAGGACAGAGGGGACCTCATAAAAGTCAATGTATAAGCTGGAAAGCGGTGCATTTTCCGGCGGCACAAGCTCCAACGCTTCGCCGCGCTGCAATGTAACGGTTGTGTATGGATCGTGATCGCAAAGATGATGCAGATAACCGGTCACCTGTGCGGGAGCGCGGTACCCGCAGGGCAACAAAAAGGACGCCGAAGTATCTGCGTCTTCACTCAAAGCGGGACGGACGTGCAGCGGAAGCAGCAACAGGATCCAAAAGATCAAAAGGATGCGGCGAAAGAGCTTCATCGGGGTTGATCTGAATCTTGGGAAATTTCGAGATAGGACTCGTCGGATTCGCGCATGTGGTAGCCCTGAGAGCGCAGAATTTGGCGCCAACGGTACGGAGAGGCAATGTCGCGCGGCAGATCCGAAGCATACCGCGCGGCGGTATGCCAAGCCTGCTTGCAGCCTTCACACAGAATGACACAGGTGATGCCCTGTTCCCGGACGACGACCCAACGGTCGGCACTGCGTGGCGTGCAAAGACATTTGCAATGCCGGTTTAGTTCTTCGCGCATGGATGTTCCCCTTTGATCCCTCATTTTTTCAAAACAAAATATAGCATATTTCCGAAAACAAGTCAAACCCCTCTTGAAATCCAAATGCAGAAAAAATCAACCAAAAAGACTTTCCATGCCGTCTTTCGGCGGTGTTGCCGTAAACCATGCTGCGTGCGGAAAGCCGAAGAAAGAACAAATCGGTACAAAAACCGGCGATCGGGGCTTGATTCCTGTCCGCAACGGGGGTACAATAAACAGGAAAGGCGGGTTCTGTAAACCCGTATGGAAAAGGAGAGTTTACGATGCAACTGTTACCGATCAGCGATCCGAAGTTTCACAACTACGGACAGATTCTCGACGGATACGACCTCGATGCACTTTTGCAGGTATTGAAGAACGAGACCCCGATCCCCGAAACGGGAACGGTCTATGTCGCGAGCGAACCGAAACTCGAGGCGCTTCCGATCTTTGAAGAGCTTCGCCTGCGCGCCTACGGCGGGATGCCGATTCAGCTTGGTTACTGCAATGGCCGCAATACGAAGATGAACTGTCTTGAGTATCATCGCGACAGCGAGCTGAACCTCGGTACTGAGGACTTTGTGCTGCTGCTCGCAAAGCGGGAGGATCTTGTAAACGGCCGCCTCTCCAGCGACAAGGTGGTCGGCTTCGTTGTGCCGAAGGGCGTGCTGATCGAGGTATATGCGACATCGCTGCACTATGCGCCGTGCATGGCAAAGGCGGGCGTCGGCGTGCAGGTGCTGGTTGCGCTGCCGCGCGGCACCAACGGCCCCAAGCCCGAAATTGCAGTCAAAAACGACGAAGACAAGTTGCTCTTCGCCTGCAACAAGTGGCTGCTTGCACATCCGAGTGCGAACGAGGTCAACCACGGTGCAATCGCTTTGATTGACGGCGAAAATATCAATATTGCGGACCAGATCTGAACGGAGGGGAAAGCATGAAAATCGGAATCGGAAACGACCATACCGCGTTGGAGCTGAAAAAGGAAATTATTGCGCATCTCGAAAGCCAGGGGCATGAGGTCGTTGATTACGGCGCATACACGACGGAGCGCGCCAACTATCCGGAGTTCGGCGAAAAGGTCGCCCGCGCAATCCTGAAAGGCGAAGTCGAGCGCGGCGTTTTAATCTGCGGCACGGGCGTCGGAATTTCGCTGGCGGCAAACAAGGTCAAGGGCATTCGTGCGGCGGTTTGTTCGGAACCGTACACGGCGCAGCTCGTGCGGCGGCACAACAACGCGCAGATCATTGCGTTCGGCGCACGCGTCGTCGGAAACGAGATGGCAAAGATGATTGTTGATTCGTTCTTGAACGCCGAGTTCGAGGGCGGGCGGCATCAGATGCGCCTCGATATGATTACCGATATCGAGAACCGGGAATAAGCAAACAGTAAACGAAAAGAACCGTTCAGATTCTCAAAAGAGTTTGAACGGTTCCTTTTTTTTGAGTGGTGTTATTATGCTCCGAT
>JAUMVL010000031.1 GCA_030530185.1 Clostridia bacterium
TCCCTCGGCTCGGATGCATTCTTCCCGTTCTTTGACAACATCGAGCGTGCGCACCGTTCCGGCGTCAAGTATATCGCCGAGCCGGGCGGTTCGATCCGGGATGACCTCGTGATCGACTGCTGCGACAAATACGGCATTGCGATGGCCTTCACCGGAATGCGCCTGTTCCATCATTGAGGAGACGTCGATGAAGGTACTGGTGGTTGGCGGCGGAGGAAGGGAACACGCCATCGTAAAGAAACTAAAAGAAAACAAGGAGATCACATCACTGTACGTACTGCCGGGAAACGGCGGCATTGCCCGCGATGCGACCTGTGTGAATATCGGCGCGACGGACCTGAACGGCATCGCGTCGTTCGCCGTTGAAAACGGAATCGACTATGCGGTTGTTACGCCCGACGATCCGCTTGTGCTCGGCGCGGTGGACTTGCTCGAAAGCAAGGGAATTTCCTGCTTTGGCCCGAGCAAAGCCGCGGCGATCATCGAAGGAAGCAAGGCGTTTGCAAAGGATTTTATGAAGCGCCACAACATTCCGACGGCGGCGTACGAGACGTTCTCCGATCCCGAACAGGCGCTGGCGTATGTCGAAACCGCTTCGCTTCCGGTTGTCGTCAAAGCGGACGGACTTGCGCTTGGAAAGGGCGTGGTCATCGCCGAAACGCGGGAAGCGGCACGGGAGGCCGTGCGCGCGGCGATGTGTGAGCATAAGTTCGGTCACAGCGGCGAGGTCATCGTGATCGAAGAGTTTTTGACCGGGCCGGAAGTGTCCATACTCGCGTTCACCGACGGCAAGACAATCGTTCCGATGGTCAGTTCCATGGATCATAAACGCGCAGGCGACGGCGATACCGGGCTGAACACCGGCGGCATGGGAACGGTTGCCCCGAATCCGTATTATACGGACGCCGTGGCAAAGGAATGTATGAAAACAATCTTTTTGCCGACGATCCGAGGATTGAAGGCGGAGGGACGCATGTTCAAGGGCTGCCTGTATTTCGGCTTGATGCTGACGCCCAACGGCCCCAAGGTCATCGAATACAACTGCCGCTTCGGCGATCCCGAAACGCAGGTCGTTCTGGCCCTTCTGAAAAGCGACCTCTTTACGATCTTCCGCGCCGTGACCGAACAGCGGCTTAGCGAGGTTCCGGTTGCTTTTTCCGATGGATACGCGGCATGCGTGATTCTGGCGTCGAAGGGCTATCCGCTTTCTTATGAAAAAGGGTTTCCCATTGTGATGGAACAGGATGCACAGCCGCACGTGCTCATTGCGGGCGCAAAGGAGCAAAACGGACGGCTGATCACAAGCGGCGGACGGGTGCTCGGCGTAATCGGTACGGGAGAAACGCTCGAAAAAGCACTGGACACTGCATATGCGCGGGTCAAAAAGATTTCGTTCGCAAATGCATTTTATCGCAGCGACATCGGCGCACGGGCGAAAAAAGCAACGGAGGCATAAATGGTTTATCGCATTTTTGTAGAGAAAAAACAGGGCTTTTCGCACGAAGCCGACGCGCTGAAAAAGGAAGCCGTCGAAACGCTCGGGATCGCATCCCTCAAGCGCGTGCGGATCCTGAACCGGTACGACGCGGAGAATATCTCGGAGGAGCTGTTTCATTCCGCCGTTTCCACCGTTTTTTCTGAACCGCAGGTCGATATCGCAACGGAGGAACCGGACCTTTCGGGGGCCGTCGTGTTTGCAGTGGAATATCTTCCGGGACAATTCGACCAGCGTGCAGACTCGGCGGCGCAGTGTATTCAGATTATCTCACAGGGCGAACGGCCGCTGATCCGTTCAGCCAAGGTGTATGCCCTTTACGGCAGCCTGACCGAGCGGGATATCTCCGAGCTCAAAAAGTATGTGATTAACCCCGTCGAGGCGCGGGAAGCATCGCTTCAAAAACCGGAGACGCTTGTCACGGCTTATGCAATACCGACCGAGGTCCAGACTCTTAAGGGATTTACAAAACTGGATCGTGCGGGACTTGAACGGTTCGTTCGCGATTACGGTCTGGCGATGGACGCGGATGATATCGCATTCTGCCAGCAGTATTTTCTTTCCGAACAGCGGGATCCCACGATCACCGAGATTCGGATGATCGACACCTATTGGTCGGACCACTGTCGGCACACGACGTTTTTGACCGTCATTGATGACGTGAAGTTTGAAGATGCGCTCCTGGAACGCGCGTATCAGGACTATCTGTCCGTGCGCCGGTCGCTCGGCCGCACCAAGCCGATCTGCCTGATGGACATTGCGACAATTGCAGTGAAGGCGCTTCGCAAGGCGGGCAAGCTGGACAAGCTTGATGAGTCCGAGGAGATCAATGCCTGCACGGTCAAAATTGATGTCGAGGCCGATGGAAAAACCGAGCCGTGGCTGTTGCTGTTCAAAAATGAAACGCACAACCATCCGACGGAGATTGAACCGTTCGGCGGCGCGGCGACCTGCATCGGCGGCGCGATCCGCGATCCGCTTTCGGGACGATCGTACGTTTACGGCGCGATGCGCGTGACCGGAGCAGCCGATCCGACGGTTCCGGTATCCGAAACGATTCCGGGCAAGCTGCCCCAGCGCAAACTTGTGACCACGGCGGCTGCGGGATACTCGTCCTACGGCAATCAGATCGGCCTTGCAACCGGCATCGTCGATGAGATTTATCATCCGGGTTATGCAGCAAAGCGGATGGAGATCGGCGCGGTCATCGCGGCTGCTCCGGCAGAGAACGTCCGACGGGAACGGCCGGAAGCGGGAGATGTGGTCATTCTGCTCGGCGGTTCGACGGGGCGCGACGGCATCGGCGGCGCGACCGGATCGAGCAAGGCGCACAACGCGCATTCGGTCGAAACCTGCGGCGCCGAGGTGCAGAAGGGCAATGCGCCCGAGGAGCGCAAGCTGCAGCGCCTGTTCCGCAATCCGATCGCATGCCGTATGATCAAGCGCTGCAACGATTTCGGCGCGGGCGGCGTTTCGGTTGCAATCGGCGAGCTTGCGGACGGACTCTTGATCAATTTGAATGCAGTACCCAAAAAGTATGAGGGGCTGGACGGCACCGAGCTCGCAATCAGCGAATCGCAGGAGCGCATGGCGGTGGTTGTCGAAAAAGAAAATGTCGAAGCGTTTTTGGCACTTGCCGATGCGGAAAACTTGCAGGCATGTCCCGTCGCGGTCGTGACGAAGGAGCCGCGGCTGGTGATGGAGTGGAACGGCAAAAAGATCGTCGATGTCAGTCGGGCATTTTTGAACTCCAACGGTGCGGACAAGCACATTACGATCGCCCCCGAAAAGCCGCACCTTCGGGCGCATACGGTCACGGGCGGCTTTGCGGAAAACATGCGGCGCATGGCGAGCGATCTCAACATCTGCTCTAAACGCGGCCTGTCCGAGCGCTTCGACTCGACGATCGGCGCGGGAACGGTGCTGATGCCCTTTGGAGGCAAGTATCAGCAGACGCCGATTCAGGCGATGGTGCAGAAAATCTCGATGGAAGAAAAGCATACGTCCGACTGTTCGCTGATGGCTTGGGGATATGACCCGATCCTCACAAGCGAGAGTCCGTTTCACGGCGCCTATTCGGCTGTAGTGGAATCGGTCAGCAAGCTGATTGCAACGGGCGCATCGTTCGAGGACGTCTACTTAACGTTCCAGGAATACTTTGAAAAGCCAGGTCATGACGGCAAGCGCTGGGGGAAGCCGTTTTCGGCGCTGCTCGGAGCGTTCGAGGCACAGATGGCACTTGGCATCGGCGCGATCGGCGGCAAGGATTCGATGAGCGGCACGTTTGAAAAGCTTGACGTCCCGCCGACGCTCGTTTCCTTTGCGGTCACGACCGAAAAGGTACGGAACATCGTGTCCAATGACTGCAAGGCGGCAGGGCATTCGCTTGTGCTGCTCAGCCCGCATTATGACGAAAACGGACTGGCCGACGCAGATTCCTTGAAGAAACTCTATGCCCGCGTGACGGATCTGTTCCGTACGGGCAAAGCCGTTGCGGGTTATACGCCCGAGCGCGGCGGCGTTGCTGCGGCAGTTATGAAAATGTGCTTCGGAAACGGCTTCGGCTGCCGGTTCAACGAGAACCTTCCGCTTGCTGAATTGTTCCGCGATCAGGCGGGCCGGTTCGTGTTCGAGGTTACCGAACCGATCGAGGGCGCAACGTACATCGGTATCGTTACCGATGACGGGCTGTTTGCGCTTGGAACGGAGCATCTGGACGCTGCTTCGCTGCAAAAGACGTACGAGGACAAGCTCGAAAGCGTTTATCCGTGCAATATATCGTCCGAGGGCAAGATCGGCAATTTCTACTATGCGGTCGAATCGCATCATAAAGCGGCGGTGTCCGTGGCAAAGCCGCGCGTGCTGATCCCGGCCTTCCCGGGGACAAACTGCGAGTACGACAGCGCCAAAGCGGTGCGCGATGCCGGTGCAGAGCCCATCGTCCTCGTTTTGAACAACCGCACGCCGACGGGCATCAGCCAGTCGATCGAACGGTTTGCAAAGGAGCTGTCCAATGCGCAGATGGTGTTTATCCCGGGCGGATTCTCGGGCGGGGATGAACCGGACGGCAGCGGCAAGTTCATTACGGCGTTCTTCCGCAATGCCGCGATTAAAGACGGCGTGACGGAGCTTTTGGAAAAGCGAGAGGGGCTCATGTGCGGCATCTGCAACGGCTTCCAGGCGTTGATTAAACTCGGCCTTGTTCCGTATGGAAAAATCATCGATGCGGACGCAACCTGTCCCACGCTGACCTACAACACAATCGGGCGCCATCAGTCGCGCATCGTTCAGACGCGAATTGCGTCGAACAAGTCCCCGTGGCTGAGCTTGATGCACGTCGGAGAAGTCGTAAATGTGCCGATCTCGCATGGCGAGGGCCGGTTTGTCGGGAACGAAGCGTTGATTCGCAAGCTTGCCGAGAACGGTCAGATTGCGACGCAGTACGTCGATCTGGACGGCAATGCGACGATGGACGTCCATTTTAATCCGAACGGATCGCTGTATGCGATCGAGGGCATCACATCCCCTGACGGACGCGTGTTCGGCAAGATGGGACACAGCGAACGCGTCGGAGAGGGTCTTTACAAAAACGTGCCGGGGAATTACAATATCCGTATGTTTGAAGCCGCGGTACGATACTTCCGATAATCTTATAAGGAGGGCAACATGGCCTATTTAACCGACATCGAAATTGCACAGCAGTGCCAAATGAAACCCATCACCGAGATCGCTGCCCGCGCACACGTGGACGAGCGTTATCTCGAACCCTACGGCCGGTATAAGGCCAAGGTCGATCCTGCTCTTTTGAAGGAGACCGACCGGCCCGACGGCAAGCTGATTCTTGTTACCGCGATTACGCCGACGCCTGCGGGCGAGGGCAAGACGACAACGACGATCGGCCTTGCGGACGGACTTGCTCGCATCGGCAAGGATGTTACCGTTGCGCTGCGTGAACCGTCGCTGGGACCGGTGTTCGGCGTCAAAGGCGGCGCGGCGGGCGGCGGCTATGCGCAGGTTGTCCCGATGGAGGATATCAACCTGCACTTCACGGGTGACTTCCATGCGATCGGCGCAGCAAACAACCTGCTTGCGGCCATGCTGGACAACCACATCCAGCAGGGCAACGCGCTCGGGATCGACGTGCGCAAGATTACCTGGAAGCGCTGTGTCGATATGAACGACCGGCAGTTGCGCAATATCGTGGACGGCCTCGGCGGAAAGCCGAACGGCACTCCGCGTGAGGACGGATTCGACATCACGGTTGCCAGTGAGATCATGGCTGTGTTCTGCCTTGCCAGCTCGATTACCGATCTCAAAGCGCGCCTTTCCCGCATTATCGTCGGTTATACCTATGACGACAAGCCCGTTACGGCGGGCGATCTGAAGGCCGTCGGCGCAATGACCGCACTTTTGAAGGATGCGCTGAAGCCGAACCTTGTGCAGACGCTCGAAGGCACGCCTGCATTTGTGCACGGCGGCCCGTTCGCGAATATCGCGCACGGCTGCAATTCGGTCATGGCAACGCGCCTTGCGCTGAAGATGGGCGACTACACGGTAACGGAAGCCGGTTTCGGCGCCGATCTCGGTGCGGAGAAGTTCCTTGACATCAAGTGTCGTATGGCGGGACTCGTTCCCGATGCCGTTGTGATCGTGGCAACGGTTCGCGCACTCAAGATGCATGGCGGGCTCGATAAAAAGCAGCTTGCCACCGAGGACCTTGTCGCACTCGAAAAAGGCATTCCGAACTTGCTGCGGCATGTGTCGAACATCAAGAACGTCTATCAGCTCCCGTGCGTTGTCGCAGTCAACCGGTTCCCGACCGATACCGACGCCGAGATTGACTTCATCATCGAAAAGTGCCGTGCACTCGGCGTGAACACGGTACTGTCCACGGTCTGGGCTGATGGCGGCAAGGGCGGCGAAGCGCTTGCAAGGGAGGTCGTGCGGCTTTGCGAACAGGAGCAGGGTAACTTTACGTTCTCCTACGAGCTTGACGGAAGCATTGAGGACAAGATCAACGCAGTCGTCACCAAGATCTACGGCGGTGACGGCATCTCGATTCTGCCGAATGCCAAGAAGCAGATTCAGCAGCTGACCGCACTCGGGTTCGACAAGCTCCCGATCTGTATCGCCAAGACACAGTACAGCTTTTCGGACGACCCGACCAAGCTCGGCGCACCGGAGCACTTCACGGTAACCGTCAAGAACGTCAAGGTTTCGGCGGGCGCGGGGTTTGTCGTCGTTCTGACCGGCGATATCATGACGATGCCGGGCCTTCCGAAAGTTCCGGCTGCCGAAAAGATCGACGTGGACGAGAACGGCAAGATCACGGGCTTGTTCTGAGCAGACTGCGATGAAGAACGATTTGATTTGGATGGTTCCGGTTGCGTTGATCATCGGCCTTTTCATCGGCGAGCTGATCCACAATGTCCCGGTTGGCGTTCTGATCGGCGGCGCTGTTGCGTCTGCCGGTGCGGCATTGCTGCATGTCCTGCGCTCCCGGAAGGGGCGATGAATCGAACCGGACAAAACGGACTTGCTTTCCGTGCATAAGAACGATACCTGCATTTTCGGAGGTCAAGGGTGAAAAACAATTTTGCTATGTGGCTCTTGCCGACCGGGATTCTGATCGGCCTTTTGATCGGAGGTCTGATTCATAACACGTCGTTCGGCATTGCAATCGGCGCGCTGCTGTCGATGATCGCAACGTTGATCGTTCGGTTTTTGCAGAATCGGAAGCGGCAGAAGCGGGACGACGACCACAACATATAGCAATCTTTTTTGCAAAAAGCACCACAAAAAGCGTTCGGGCGGTTGACAAGCACCGCCCGTTGTTTTACAATAAAAAAGAATATAGGAAAACTATATCCAATCTTATTGTATGAGGGGTTATTATGGAAAAGAAAGAAAGAACCGTAACCCGCGTTTCCGACGGGAAAAAGACTGTGGAATCGGTTAAAAAGACGGCCAAAAAGGTCGATGATGCGGTAGAAGAAGTTGCCGAAGAAACCGCTGCGGAAAAGAAGCTGACCAAAGAGGAAAAGAAGAAAAAGGCAACGACTTACCGTATTATCTCGATCTGTCTGTGGGTCGTCGCGATTGCGATGGAAGTGCTTGCAATCCTGTGCATTTCCAAGACGCTTTATATCGGCATTCCGCTGCTGTGGTCGGTTATCATCTTTATCGTAGTTGACCTTGCGTGCTGCCTGGTCGCGGCATTCCTTTGGAAGAAGTCGAACCGTCTCGATCCGATCAAGAAGACCAACAACAAGGTCGGGTTCTTCCTGATGACGCAGCTTGGCCTCATTATGGCAGTCGTCTGCTTCCTGCCGCTTGTCATTCTGATCCTGATCAACAAGGATATGGACAAGAAGACCAAGACGATTCTTTCGGTCGTTGCGATTGCAGCACTGCTGCTGGTCGGTGCGCTCTCCGCGGACTACAACCCGATTTCCAAAGAAGAAGCCGATGCAGCCGAGGCGGTCATCACGTCCGATGTGTACTGGACATCGTTCGGACATAAGTATCATACCAGCGACAGCTGCCAAGCACTGACCAACTCTTCCAATCTGTTTGTCGGTTCCGTTTCCGATGCGATCGAAGCTGGCCGCGAGGATCTGTGCGCCTTCTGCGCACGTCGCGACAACATCGATACGACTGGTCTGAAAGTGGAAGAAGCGGCGGGTCTGGAGTAAGCTATGGCAAACTTTGATCTGAATTCGATCCTCAAAGTTGTTGCGGGCGATGGCGTCAATGCGCTTGCCAAATCCGCAAAGGCCGATGAAAAACAGGTTTCCACGCTCGTTTCGGCAGCGGTCCCGCTGCTGATCGGCAAAATGCAGGACAATACTGCGACCAAGGATGGCGCTTCCTCGCTGAGCAAGGCGCTCGGAGAGCATGCGGGCGATGATATTACCGATGTTGCATCGTTTTTGACGAATGCGGACAGCACCGACGGTAAAAAGATTATCGGACACATCCTCGGCGACGATCAGGATAAGGCCACCAAAGCTCTTTCCAGAAAGAGCGGACTGTCCACGTCCCAGGTCACCAAGATTCTGATCGCGCTTGCGCCGCTGCTTTTGACGCTGCTCGGCAACAATAAGAAAGACGATGACGATTCCGCGCTCGGTTCCCTGCTCGGCGGCGTGCTCGGAAGCAATTCGTCCTCCGGCCTCGGCGCTGCGCTGCTCGGCGGCTTACTCGGCGGCTCGAACAACAACAGCTCATCCGGCCTGCTCGGCTCGCTTCTTGGCGGCTCCGGTAGCAGCGCATCAAGCTCCGGTTCCTCCGGCCTGCTTGGCGGTTTGCTCGGCAATCTGTTCGGCGGCTCATCCGACAAGGAGGAAGAGGAGGAAGAAGAGAAACCCTCGTCTTCGTCGGGCCTCGGCGGTCTTGCATCGCTGGCCATGAATCTGTTCGGCGACAGCGAAGCGCTTGAGTCGGAAGAGAAAGAGGAGAAAAAGCCCTCTTCAAGCAAGAAGAAAAAGACGACGTCCTCCGCAAAAAAGACCGAATCTTCGTCGAAAAAGACGACAGCAAAGAAGTCGGAAAGCAGCTCATCCAAAAAGACGACGAGCAAAAAGACGACTTCATCCAAGAAAACCACTTCGAGCAAAAAGACCACCGGCAAGTAAACCCGAATGCTTCAAAAGCCCGTCGTTTGGCGGGCTTCTTCTCGTTTGGAAAAGCTATGCGGCTAAGGGGACAGGTTACGTAAAACCAATATCTTTTTCGGGAGAACCTGCTATTCTACAGACAGAACGTATCGGAGGAACTGCTTATGAAACTGTTTCGTTGGTTACCGGCGCTGCTTGGATTGCTTCTGCTCGGCTGTGCGGCACAGCAGACCGGAAGCGCTCAGCCGGAGTCCGCGGCAAAGCCGGAACGGTATCGGATCGCGTGCCTTGGTGACAGTATCACAGAGGGGGTCGGCGTGAGCGATCCCGAAAACCTTTGGGTGAATGTGGTCGGCCGGGAGGACTTTATCATCAAAGCGCAGAATGTCGGAAGCTCCGGAACGACGATTGCGGTGCCGCCGGATGAATCGTTGCGCCCGTATGCGTTTGTGCATCGTTATCATGAGATTGACGAGCGTGCCGCGCTGATTATTGTATTCGGCGGCACGAACGATTACGGCAACGATGTGCCGCTCGGGACCATCACGGACACCGACCCAATGACCTTTTACGGCGCGTTGAATACGCTTGTCAAAGGATTGCGGGACGATTACCCGAATGCAAAGCTGCTGTTTCTTACGCCGTTGCAGCGAGACGATAAAAAGCTCGGCGCGCCGACCACTTCACCGTACAATGCGGCGGGCGTAAGCATGGAGGATTATCGGCAGGCGATCTTGTCCGTATGTGAGAAGAACGGCGTTGCGACGATTGATTTGTACAACCTCGAGGGGATGCGTCTTGAAGATGCAACGTTTGCGGAATATTTCGACGACGGGCTGCATCCGAACGATGCAGGAAGCTTGTTCTTGGCAAAACCGATTCTTGCCGAGGTAAAGAACCTGCTTGGTCAATAAAGGATTGGGAAGGGAACAAAACATGAAACGAATCATAGCTTTTCTGCTTGCCGTTACCATGCTGTTGACGCTTGCGTGTACCGCGACGACGGATCAGGCGAAACCTGCCAAGGAGGAGAAGGGTTACTCCTATCCGGGGGAAGAACGCCAGATGGCCTACAAGAATCCGGCATATGAGGATGCGGCATTTGCAGAGGGAGCAGCCTATGCGCCGAAGTTCACCGATGAGAGCTTACGGGAGCAATTCTCCTATACCGGAACGATCCATTGGGTCGATTGTCATAACAACCATGTCTTTACGGTATTGAGCCTGCCGAACGGGTATGATGGTTCGCAAAAATATCCGCTGGTGCTGATGTTGCACGGCTTCAATTCGACGCTGGATGAATGGACCTATTATGTCAAGGGATTGAACGATGCGGGCTATGCCTGCCTGCTGTTCGATTTCCGCGGCGGCCACAGCGGCAACGCAAGTCGTTCCGACGGCAAGATGACCCAAATGAGCTTTGATACCAAGCTTGCCGATATCCGCGCGGTTACGGCATATGCCGAGACGCTCGACATGGTTGATACGGACCATTTGCTGCTGGCAGGGCACAGCCAAGGCGGGATGATGGCGTTGATTACGATGTGCGATGAGCAGCTGAAGGATCGGTTTAACGGCGTATTGCTGCTCGCACCTTATACGGATGCCGGGCTCGTTTCCGGCTTCGCCGCACCCGAGGACGTACCGGATTCCGCATCGCTTTTGCTCTGCACGGTCGGAAAGGATTACTTATACGGCGCATGGAAGTATGAGCGTCGGATCTGGGAGGCGCTGCCCGCGTATAACCGGCCGGTTCTGCTGATGACCGGCGGTGCAGACGAGATCGTTCAGGTTGACGACGTCCGCCGTGTTGCCGAGACGATCGGGGACAATGCAGCGTTCGAGCTTGTCGAGAACGGATATCACGACTTTCAACCGGAGCTGATGGACAGTGTACTAAGCGATTCGGTCATTCCGTTCTTTCAGAAACTGGTTAAATGAACAAACGTCCCACCGATGCAATCAGTCGGTGGGATTTTTCTGCGCAGAAACAAGTTCTTACGGGCAGGGAACTTTTTTCCTTGGTGATGCATCTAACGTTACGAGAATGATCATTCGAAGCAACGAAAGTGAGGACAACGGACATGATTTCGGACGAGGCCTTTTCGGAGGAGGTCAGCACGCTTGCCAAGACGGCGTTTGGCGTGGCATATCTGATTTTGAAAAATCCTTCGGACTGCGAGGATGCGATGAGCGCGGCGATTTTATCGGCGTATGAGAATCGCCATACATTACGAAAACGGAACAGCTTTCGCGCATGGTTTTTACAGATTCTGCGAAACAAAGCATATACCATTCTGCGCGAGCACCGTCGGTTCGAACCGACCGAACAGCTTCCCGAGACGCCGGCACCTTTTGCCGATCCGGCAGCCGCAATGGATGTTCGCACCGCAGTGATGCGGCTTCCGGAGATTCAGCGAAATGCGCTGCTGTTGCAGCAGGAGGGCTATGCACTTGAGGAAATCGGAACGATCCTTGAAATCCCTGTCGGAACCGTTAAGTCCCGCTTGTCCCGCGCCAAAGAAACGTTACGCACGATTTTGGAGGAAACCCGCTATGAGTAAAGAACCCATTCGCATCGCGGACGCAATTCCCGAGCCGCCCGCATCCTATTACCGCACGGTGGAAGCTACGCTGAAGCAGACCATTGAATCTGAAGCAGTTGTGCAGCAAAAGAAACGGAGCGTTACGCTTGCAAGCTTTGGAACCCGCCGCATCCGGCTTACGAAGCGCGCGTTTGTCGCGTTGGTCGCAGCAGCGATTCTGCTGGTGGCCACGACGGCGGTTGCGGCGGCGGCGTGGATCGTACGCGATTACTATTCACCGGCATATTACATGGATCAATCCAAGGAAGAGCGGGTTCAGAATGAGAACGCCATCCCTGAAGTGGAACAAATGATTGAATCGGCAGCACCGGTCACCGGAAATGCCGTTGTACGAATGCTGCCGGAACTTGCCAATGCCGAAAAGCTGAACGAGTGGCGAGTAAAAATGGGACAGAAAGCGTATGAAGAGTCTGAATGGGCATGGGTACGCGAGATTCGTCCCGAAGTCGAAGAAGTGTTATATGACGGTGCATCCCTGTCCTACCGGATCCGACTGAACACCGATCACGGGGATGCGCTTGCGTGGGACAGCGGTTATCTGGACGCATGGGTGGAGAACACATGGTTTACACCGGAGGGCGGTGTTGAGAGCGAGGAGCTTTATGGAGGAACCGGAATCATGCCAGAATCCTGCAGCGAAACCGGCGCCACCATTCATACGGCCCATGACGGAGATGAACTGCCGGAGGACTTCCCAAAAGAGGGCTGTGTACAAATCCATGTCTTAATTGCAATCAACGACAAACGCGTAGAGCCAATGTCCGGCATCGGTCGGATCGCGGAGATCGATTATTCCTTTACGTTCGATGCATCGACAGGTGGACAGGTGATTGAGACGTCTACAAGCGAATATACACTTGCCGGGAACTACACGATGACGATCGACGATGCAAGCGGAGTTCATAACGAGCGTGTAAGCCTTGATGGCGTTGTGCTGGAACAGACGGTTTCCTACCGCGCAACAGGCATCTATGTGAATTACCGCGTCAAATCTGCACCGCGGGGCTGGAAAGACGCATACACGAAAGCCCTTTTGGTGCCGAGCGGGGACAGCAACAGTCACTTTGGGTTTGCAGCCTACTATGAGATCCGGAAAGAGGCGGAGGACAATACCTTGAAACCGGGCTACCCGTCTTCCATCCCGGCCGGGGAAATCACGCTGATTCTGCCGATTTTCCCGTCTCAGTATGAAGAAATCCGGAAAAACGGCTGCGGTCTTACGATCGGATTGAATTGCGTAGAGCGTGTGACCGGAAGCAAGAACGGCAAACAAAGGACCGTGACCGCAGGGGAGGATTGGTCTATGACCCCGCAGGATTTTGACGAGTGGGACTATGATACGCGTTTCCAACCGCTCATCAGCGTGACGATCCCGCTGCCGAACAACCATTAAACAGAGAAGCAGAAAGGGGGCGCTCAAAACGGCGCCCTTTTTTAGCCCATCGAT